>JALWNV010000041.1 GCA_027083665.1 Helicobacteraceae bacterium | reverse complement strand
GGCGCCGACGGCGGCGAGCGCTTCGTAAAAACGGGCCTGTTCGAGCAGCGGTTGTTCGTAATAGCGGTCGATATACTCTTTTTCAGTCCACTCGGGCGCTTTGACATTGAAGGTGAACAGAAAAATCGTCTGCCGGAAATGTCCGGGACAGGCGGAGGCGCCGTCGGAAACAATTGCGGCGACGGCCCGCTGGATGGAGTGGTCACAGGCGTCGATATCGTCGAAGATGACTACTCCTGCCGGATGTTGTGCCACCCAGGTGTGCAGGATCCCTTTTTCATTGTCAAGAATTCGGCCGATGTCGTCGGCAAAACTGAACTCCCCCATATGCAGATGCAAAACTTCGCGTCCGAACGCTTCGGCCAGGCGGTATGCCAGGCGTTTTTTGCCGCAGGCCGGGGGACCGGCGATGACGAGCAGGTCGTCGATACCGCCGAAGTGCGGGGAGAGTTCATGACGCCGCCGCCAGCGCCGCAGCGCCGCCGCCGGTTCTTCGGACAGAGGCAGGTAGGTTTTTTCCGGCATGACGGTTCTTTCAGGCTTTTTCAAGATAGAGCGTCTGGGTAGGGAAGGCAAATGCGAGCTTCTCTTCGTTAAACCGTCGCAGGATTTCAAGGTTGACTTTGGTCTGGTTTCCGAAGACGCTACGGCCTTTTTTGATGTAGTAGATCAGACGGATATTGAGCGAAGAGTCGTTGAAAGCGGTAAACGCGGTGACGACATCCTCTTCAAGCTCGTCGTTTCCAAGGACGATTTCGCGGAGGATGGCCATCGCTTTTTCCATCTGCTCGGGGGTTGTGTCGTAGGTCAGTCCCAGATCGACGGTGATTTTTCGGTTGGGCTCGGAAGTGATGTTTTCGATCGAGGCGTTGGCGACTTCGGAGTTCGCCAGTGTGACCATACGGCCGTGGAGCGTCCGTATCCGGGTGCTGCGCAGACCGACTTCTTCGACGTAGCCGTCATAGCCCTGCACGATGACGCGGTCTTTGACCTCGAAGGGTTTGTCGAGAAAGATCGTCAGACTGCCGAAAAGGTTGGCGACGGTGTCCTTGGCCGCCAGTGCGAAAGCCAGACCGCCGATCCCGAGACTGGCGAGGATGGCGCCGACGTTGTAGCCGGCGTTGTTGAGTGCGACAAGGACGGCGATAATCCAGATGGAGACCTTGAGTGTCTTACGCAGCAGCGGCAGCAGCTGATCGTCGAGTTTGGTTTCGGTCTTGTCGACGAAGGGCCGGACGTAGTGTACGATGACCGCGTCGAGAAAACGGGTGAGAAACCACGCGGCATCGAGTACGATCAGGAAGTAAAAACTGTGGTGGATGAACTGCTGCACGCTCCCGGAGAGATGCAGTGTCGAAAAAGCGTACCAGATGCCGCCGAGCACCAGCGCGAAAACGACAGGTTCTTCGAACATGTCGATAAGAATGTCGTCGAACTCGTTGCGGGTTTTTTTTGTCAGCTGTTTGACGGATTTGCCGATGACGAAATAGAACGTTTTCGCCAGCAGCGCGGTGATGATGATGATCCCGAACGCCATGGACCACTCGAGCATGGTATTGCCGTAGTAGGTACGGGAGAAAAAATCTTCGAACATGGAATCGTCCTTTGTTTCAACAGATGAAAAATTATAGGTCAAAGTGACTTTATGGCGGCTTGCCGAAAGCCATGGATAC
>JALWNV010000040.1 GCA_027083665.1 Helicobacteraceae bacterium | reverse complement strand
ATATATACTTTATATTAATTGAAATAAAAAGAGTTATTTTAATAATTACCATGAAGAGAAAGCCGTTTGCGCTCACATTCCTGTATCTCAGAACGCAACGGCGGGAAGCATGTTACAATTGCCTAAAAAAAAGGCGGTTTTGCCATGAAGAGATTGTTGCTGCTGTCGGTTCTTGTCTCAACTTCACTGTTCGGTTTTGCGGATGCCTTGAAGAGTATCAGTGCGGATTTTACACAGACGATTACGGACGATACGAACAAAACCATCACATACGAAGGGCATCTCTACGCCGCCCGCCCGGACATGGCGCGCTGGGACTACGTCAAACCGGTCGAAAAAAGCGTCTATGTCGTCGGACACAAAGTCACGATCGTCGAACCGGAACTCGAGCAGGCAATCGTCAAGACTTTCCGGGATGAAATCGATCTGTTCAAGATCCTTTCCAAAGCGCGGAAAACCGGACCCGATACCTATCTCGCCACCCACGGCAGCCAGCGATTCCTTATCAAGATCAAAGACAGCATACCGATGGCGCTCTCTTATCAGGATGCTTTCGAAAACCGTATACGCATACGGTTTTCCCGTCAGAAAATCAACACGAAACTTTCTGCGTCACTCTTTCGCCCCGTTATTCCCGAAGACTACGACCTATTGACGGAATAGACCGAAAACGCCTCAATCATTTCCGGAACGGTCTCTCACGCACAATAGCCGGTAATCTTCACGCGGTTTGCGTTTGCTGTAACGGCCCAGATCGAAGTCGACATACCAGATTCTGCCGTGCGATGCGGCAGTCGACGTCCAGTAGATCTCGGGCAGAACATTCCTGAAAGCCTGTTTGACCGTCACATCCCGGCGCTTGTTGTTAAGCAAAGAGACCATCTCCTCTTTCGAAGGAAGACGCCAATCACTGAAACCGGCATATTTCAGCGATCGGCAATACTGCTCCGCCTGCTTGTAACTGCGTTTGGCGACCGGCTTGCCGTCGGTATACATCTTGCCGTGTTCCTTGTCGATCACAAGGCTTCTGAGATCATCACGAACGAAGTTCGTATCGGCTTCATTCAGCGCATGCGACTTGCCGTAGGCGAAACTCATCGTCGGAAATCCCCAGGCCAATGCCGTCAGAACCGACATTGCCGCCATTGCTTTCACTGCCATCTTTTCCCCCTTTGAAATAAGCTGCGGCTATTATAGCATGCTCTTGTGCTCTCTTGACATTCCCTTTTTCGTTTTCGACGTCGCGACCGCTTCGAAAGGGTCTTCGGGCCAGTAGTGTTTCTTGTAACGGCCCCGCAGCTCTTTTCGAACGTCGGCATACCCCTCTTTCCAGAAGCTCGCAAGGTCTTTTGTCACCTGAACGGGACGCCGCGCGGGAGAGAGCAGATGCAGCGTCAGCGGTACGGCGCCGCCAAGAACCTTCGGCGTCTCCTGCAGGCCGAACATCTCCTGCAGACGTACGGCCAGCGAAGGCGTTTCCGGATCGGCATAATCGACATGAATTTTCGAACCGCTCGGGACACTCACCGTCTCCGGCGCCAAACGGTCGAGCAGTCTCCGCTGCTCCCACGTGAGCGCCCCGATCAACAGTGTATGCAGCGGCAGCGACTGAAGCGCTCTGACGGAACTCAAACCGGCCAGGTGCGGTTGGAGCCAATGCTCGAGCGACGCTGCCA
>JALWNV010000039.1 GCA_027083665.1 Helicobacteraceae bacterium | reverse complement strand
ATGCAGACCTATCTATCTTCGTTGGGTCTTTTCCTGAAAATGCACTTCCTCCGGAAGCTGCGGATGTTCCGTATGAATCAGCAATTATTTTTCTCCCTGTTAATCCTGTATCTGCCATAGGTCCACCGATTACGAACCTTCCGATAGGATTTATCACTATGTTTGTCTTACTGTCGATATATTTTTGGTCTACAACTTTTTTTACAACTTCTTCCATTATAGCTTCTTTAAGCTCATGTTCTGCTACATACGGCTCATGCTGAACAAGAATGGTCAAACTATTTAATCGCACAGGAACACCATTTTCATACTCTACCACTGCAATTGCCTTTCCGTCCGGTCTCAAGAAAGATAAAATTTCTTCTTTCCTCAGGTAATCAAGTCTCTGGGTTATACCTTTGGCTATATTACATGCAAGGGGCATATAATTTTCAGTTTCGTTTGTTGCGTATCCTACAACTATACTTGTATCCCCTGCACCTTCTGATGGAATACCGAGGGCTATTTCAGGACTTTGTTCATCAATTGTAGTTATAACCCCTGCAGAGTAGCCATCAAATCCATACTCAGGTTTTGTATATCCTATTTCAATAAGTGTGTTTCTTGCAACATTCGGAATATCCACATAAGCATCTGTGGATAGTTCCCCTGAAACATGTACAAGTCCCGTAGTTATAAGTACCTCTATAGAAGCTTTTGCATACGGGTCTTTGACGATAAGGTCATCTAAAATAGCATCTGATATAAGGTCTGCTATCTTATCCGGATGTCCAAGACATACAGACTCAGCACTCTGTATCGTTCTCAAGCTAAACTCCTAAAAACAGTCATCTTCAAGTATAGCACCTTTATTTGCAGAGGTAACGTGTTTTGCATACCTTCTGAGCCACCTACTGTTTATCTGTTTTTTCTTTGGTTTAAATTCTTTCATTCTTCTCTCAAATTCTTCTTCAGGTATAAGAAGTTCAAGTTTTCTGTTAGGTATATCTATCAGTATTTCGTCTCCGTCTTTAACAATACCAATAGGACCTCCTGCGGCTGCTTCTGGAGATACATGGCCTATACATGCACCCCTCGTGGCACCTGAAAATCTCCCATCTGTTATTAGAGAGACTTTATCCCCAAGACCCATTCCCATTATTGCTGAAGTAGGAGATAGCATTTCTCTCATTCCGGGCCCACCTTTGGGACCTTCATATCTTATAACAACTACATTTCCAGCTTTAACTTTACCTGTCATAATTCCATCTATAGCTTCCTCCTCACTTTCAAACACAACAGCCTTACCCCTATGTACCATAATTTTTGGGTCTACTGCTGCTGCTTTTACAACTGCCCCATCAGGTGCAAGATTTCCAAAAAGTACTGCAAGTCCTCCACTTTCACTGTAAGGGTCTGTAATAGGTCTTATAACATTAGTATCTTTTATCTCTGCATCCTCTATCACTTCCCCAAGGGTTTTTAAACTTACAGTTGGTCTATCAAGGTGAAGTAGACCTTTTTTTGAAAGTTCTTTTAGAATTGCACTTATACCACCTGCACGGTCTAAATCTTCCATGTGATACTGGGAAGCAGGGGCAAGTTTACAGAGGGTAGGGGTTTTTCTTGAAATTTCGTCAATTTTTTGCAGAGGAAAATCTATTCCTGCTTCGTAGGCAATAGCAAGCAGATGTAGGA
>JALWNV010000038.1 GCA_027083665.1 Helicobacteraceae bacterium | reverse complement strand
AATCTCGCGAATAAACGAACGTTTCATACTTGCTCCTTTTTGACGACATTTTAGTCAAAAGCGCCGGGACAAATCTTCAATTAATTTTGCAAAAAAATATGCAGATCTTGCTATAGTTCTTTTTATGAAAACCGAAACATCCCGGATACACGCCCGCATAGCCAACGACGCACTCTATTACATCTATGCGCATCTCGACACTCCGATCACGCTCGAAACCCTCGCAAAACGTCACACGATGAGCATCTATCATTTCCATCGTGTTTTCAAGGAGCAGACGCAGCGGAACTTTTACGATACCTTGCAGTCGATACGGCTTCAAAAAGCGGCCAACTTGCTGATCGTCAACCGCGGAGTGCCGATTTCGCATATCGCCTCGGCATGCGGCTACGGGAGCCATTCCGCTTTTATCCGGGCCTTTTCGCAGCGTTACGGTGTGACGCCGACACAATGGCGCAGCGGGTACTATGAAGAGTTTTCACGTCGGAACATCGAAGTATCCCAATATGCAAAACGAACCTGTTCGGATTTTTCATCCCTCGAGCCGCGCATCGAAAAAACCCGTACAGCCACACTTGCCTACCTTCGCCATCGCGGATACGGGCGATCTATCCGCCATGTTTGGCAGCGCCTTTACGCGTATGCACTCGAACACGATCTTGATAAGGCACGTATGATCGGAATCCATCACGACAATCCCGCCATCACGCCGCTGCACGATTGCGCCTACGTCGCTGCGCTGGAGGTTCCCGCGAGCTTCCGCGCTGAAAACTCAGTCTCGACGTTTGCACTCCCTCCGTCCCTGTGCGCCGTTTTCCATATGCACGGTGTTTACGGCGAAGTACTCAACCTGATCCGATATGTCTATCATGAATGGCTCCCCTCAAGCGGTTTTGAAGCAAAAACCCTGCCGCCGTATGCCGTCTATCGAAAAAATCACTTTTTGAATGCGGAAGGGACTTTCGATCTCGACTTCTACTTGCCGGTTTCAATCATCTGACTCTGTAATACCCGGAGGAAGGACTTTGAAGGTATAATCTTTCCTATGCTTCCGCCAGAATCTTCTTGGCAAAAGCCTTGTTTCTCACCTGCCGGATCTGTTTGACCGGCCAGAGCAGTTTCCACGTCAGAAGGTAGGCTCCTTTGAGCGTCAGGCCGCGCAGACCCGCATCGGCCTCTTTTTGAAAGTACCCTTTTTCGATCAATTCGTCCTGCTCTTCGTTGAGCAGTCTTGCAATCGTTTCGAGTTCTTTTCCTTCGGGAAAAGTGACGGAGGTTTTGGAAGAAAGGTACGATGCGATGATCTTCTCCGTCACGGCGGCCAGTTCGGAAACTGTCCGCACTTCGGGGAAACGAAACATCGCTTTTCTCGGTGACGGCGGATACACGGAATCCATCGACGCGTTCAAAACATCGAGAATCGTATCGTCATCGTATAGCTGATTGATCTCAAAGTAAACCTCTGCCGGAACATTGGGATTGGCAATCTCTATCAACAGAAGCGAGAGTTTTTTTTCATCGTGGACAAACAGCATAAAATACGTCTGTGTTGCCGGCTGTGTGACAAATTCGGAAGCGTCGACATATCGAAACCCGTTCGCTTCGGCCTCCTCGACCGGTTCCCGAAAATGTTCCCCGACCTTTTGCAAAATCGTCTCGGCGGGAACGGAGTCAAGCTT
>JALWNV010000037.1 GCA_027083665.1 Helicobacteraceae bacterium | reverse complement strand
ATGAACGTGGAGGGGATAAGCGGTTCGGTCTTTCTGATGATCGCGCACGGTGTCGTTTCCGGAGCGCTTTTCCTGCTCGTCGGTGTCATCTATGACCGTCGCCATACGAAGCTAATGAGCGAGTTCGGCGGCCTGGCGTCGGTGATGCCGCGCTATGCGACGATCTTCGGAATCATGGTGATGGCGTCGGTGGGCCTGCCGCTGACGATCAACTTCGTCGGAGAGTTCCTGAGTCTGCTGGGATTCTATCAGCAGTCGCACGTACTGACGCTGTTGGCCGGTAGTGCGATTATTGTGGGTGCCGTCTATATGCTGTCGGCATTCAAAAAAGGGTTCTTCGGCAATGTGACAAAAGAGGAGAATAAACACCTCAAGGACATCAATAAGAAAGAACTTGTCGCATTGATCCCGCTGACGATCATCGCCATCTGGCTCGGTGTCTATCCCAAGCCGGTGCTTGAGCCGATCAACAACTCTGTCGAGTCTGTCGTGCAGCTGATGCACGACAAAGCGATCACACCGGAGGCCAAAACGGCCATTCCGAATCCTGCCGCACAACAAGCCGCCGCGGCGGCTGCCGCGGCAGTCGAAGTCGAAGTTGAAATGGAGGCGGAATAATGTTGTTGGAAGCTGTCAATATCCCCTTGGAGTCGCTTAATCTGGCGACACTGGCACCGATGCTGATCGCCATCGTCGGTGCTTTGACGATTCTGGTGATTGACCTGGCGAAGGACGGACTGCACAAGTCGTTCTACGTCATGATCTCTCTGTTGTTCCTGCTGCTCGACTTCGGCGCACTGGTCGGCTTCTCCGACCTTTTCGTCCAAAACGGGACGATGGTCGGGTTCTTCAATGTCATGCTGATGGACGGGCTGGCCATCCTGGCGCAACTGATCATTGTCGGCGCCTCGATGCTGTTCATTCCGCTCGCGCTGACCTCCAAGCGTTTTCACGAGTACGACTATCCGGAGTACTTCGCGCTGTTTTTGTTCATGATCGCAGGCTTTCAGTTTATGGTGGCCACGGACAATCTGATCCTCGTTTTCGTCGGTCTCGAGACGGCATCGCTGGCGCTGTATACCCTGATCGCACTTCACAACCGTTCGAAATCTTTTGAAGCGGCAGTCAAGTACTTTACGATGGGTGCGCTCGCAGCCGGATTCTTTTCGTTCGGAGCGATGATCTTCTATGCGATCAGCGGTTCGGTCGAGATTCACGAGATCGCGGCGGTCATGGCGGCGGACGGATTCGCCAATATCGGCTATCTGCTTGTCGGCGTTGTTTTTCTGCTTGCCGCACTCGGATTCAAAGTCTCGCTGATCCCGTTTCATACCTGGACGCCCGACGTCTATGAGGGATCAAGCGCGGCACTGGCGGGCTATATGTCGATCGTACCGAAAATCGCCGCGTTTATCGTCGTCATGCGTCTGTTTGAATTTCTTGTTCACAGCGGTGTCGTATGGCTCGAAGCGGTACTGTATGCGGTTGTCGTTATCACGATGACGGCCGCCAATATCTGGGCACTGGTGCAGACCGATGTCAAGCGGATGCTGGCATACAGCTCGATTTCACATGCCGGTTTCGTCATGGCGGCGGTACTGATCGGCACGACTCAGGCCAATACGGCACTGTTCTTGTACTGGATACTTTTCAGTTTTACCAATCTCGGCGGCTTTACCATGCTGTGGGTCAACCGTCAAAAACATCTGCTGCCGGGACAGAGTTCCGATCATCCGTACGAGAAATTCGCGGGGATGATCCGGACGATGCCGTTCGCGGCGGTGATGATGGCGCTGTTCATGCTCTCGCTCGCCGGCGTTCCGCCGTTCGGTCTGTTCTGGGGCAAGCTCTATATCATCAGTTCCGCCGTGACAGGCGGCTATACG
The DNA here is from genome assembly GCA_027083665.1 of Helicobacteraceae bacterium. Classification (GTDB taxonomy): domain Bacteria; phylum Campylobacterota; class Campylobacteria; order Campylobacterales; family Sulfurimonadaceae; genus Thiomicrolovo. Next base: position 5,857 of record JALWNV010000037.1, on the reverse strand, counting down.
GTGCTCGCACTGATCATGGCGCTCAACTCGGCGATTGCGGGGTATTACTATCTGAAGCTGATCGTGTATATGTTCATGAAAGAGCCGCATTTTGACGGCGTCCATCAGTTTTATATGATGAACGCTTCACTCTCACTCAAGACAATCATCGGTATCGCGGCGGCGACGACGATCTTCGCTGTCGTCGCCGTCAATCCCCTGATCGAATTTATCGGTACGCTGGTCTACAACTCCGGTTACTGATACAATCCGAAGAGGTTCCCGGAGCGTTCCGGGAACGGGAATCCGGTGCTTCAGTGTCACCTGCAGTGCGCGGATACTCCCGCCGGGCCAAACGGCCCCGGCTAATCTCCTTTTACTATCTTTTGCAATATCGTTTCCGCCGTCGATGAAAACTTCTCTTTGAATTGATTTCGATTGAATGTCTCCTGCCGTTTGGCGAGCTGTGCGGTGTGTGTGGCGATCGCCGTCTCCATCTGCTGCAGGCCGTATTTCCCGTCAAGATAATCGAGCACTTCGACAATACCGATCGCGCCCATGGGGTTGGGGGCACGGCCGTATTTTCGTTCAAGGCAGGCTACCTCGTCGATCAGGCCGTTTTCGATCATTTGCCGGGTGCGGCGGACGATACGTTCACGCAGCGCATCACGCCCGGTGGTTATTTCGTATAGGGTGAATTCCGTCAGGACGGGTTCGGGGGGATGCTTCGCGAACCAGTCGGAGGGTGGCATGCCGGTTTGCAGGTATAGTGTCAGCATTTTTTCGATGCGGTAGCGATCGTTAGGATCGATTTTTTTCATCGTTTCAGGATCGGCCTCTGCGACGATACGGTGGGCTCGGATCGGATCGGCCATCAGTGTATCGACCTTTTTTCGGAGTTCGAAATCGGCTTCCGGAATCTCCGAGATGCCGTCGATCAGTGCCTTGAGATAGAAGGAAGTGCCGCCGACGATCAGCAGCGGCTGCCCTTTTTCGTCACAGTGTTTCTTGGTCCGGCGGTAGAGGTCCATAAAGGTGGCGACATTGAACGGTTCGTCGGGATAGAGCAGATCGATACCCTCGTGGACAATACCCTTCCGCTCCTGCGGAGCGGGTTTTGCCGAAGCGATATCGATCTCTTTGTAGATGCTGAGCGAGTCGAGTGAAAGGATGACGGCGCCGGTACGTAGTGCGGCTTCGATCGCGACAGCGCTTTTGCCCGATGCAGTGGCACCGATAATGACGTTGGTTTTCATAGTCGGATTATACGATACAATCACTGTTATGAAATTATGGTTTTTTGTTTTGCCGGTCATTGTCGTGAGCGTGTTTTCCGGCTGTACTTCGCTGGTGTTCCGTCCCGACGGCAACGTATATGCGACGCCGGCGGATTTCAATCTCCGTTACGAACCGGTAACATTCGCATCGCATGACGGTACGCAGCTGTCGGGATGGTGGATCGAACCTGAATGCAAACGGCGCGGTACGGTGGTCGTCGTACACGGAAATGCCGAAAACATGAGCTCGCATTTCGCCGGATTCGTCTGGCTGATACAGGCGGGGTATGAAGTGTTTATCTTCGATTACCGGGGATACGGCAGCTCGGAAGGTGACCCCGAATTTGACGGCGCGATACACGATGTCGAAAGCGCGATCGGTTATGTTTTGAACCGGCGGAGCGGATCGCTAAGCGTGATCGGACAGTCACTCGGAGGCGCACTGCTGATCGATGCGCTGGCGCGGATGCAGACGTCGCGAATCCGTCTGGCCGTGATCGACAGTGCCTTCGCATCCCTTCCGGAAGCCGGAAGCGACGTGCTGTCGCGCTCGGCACTGACCTGGCTCTTTCAATGGAGCGCCTATCTTCTGCTCGACGGCAGTTACGATCCGATCGATCGTGTCGGGAAACTGACGGTGCCGAAGCTCTTCATCGCGGGGACGGATGACAGCATCGTTTCCCCCAACCACAGCTGGCGTCTGTTCGATGCCGCATCCCGTCCCCGGGAGTTCTGGCTGGTGGAAAATACGGGGCATACCGGTGCTTTTTCGCGTCGGGTGATCCGTCAGAAACTCTTGTCCGCGATGGCCGATCCGGTCTTCGCGGAAGACTACTCGCCGATGCTGATTTTTGATACAATAGCGCCATCGGATGAACGCTCTACGAAAGGAACGGATTGAAACGTATCGTCGCAAGGGTGCAGGACTTCAACGAGCTGGTGATGTTTCAGCACTCGGTGTTTTCGCTGCCGTTTATCTTTATCGCCATGATCGTCGCGGCCCAGGGATGGTTCGGCTGGAAACTGCTGGCGCTGGGGGCGCTGGCCGCGCTCTCCGCACGCAACTTCGCCATGGGGGTGAACCGGTATGCCGACCGTGATATCGATGCGAAGAACCCGCGTACGCAAAACCGCCCCAATGCCGACGGACGTCTGGACAGTACGACGATATTGATCTTTTCCGTTGTGAATGCCGTCGTTTTCATTCTGGTGGCCTACCTTATCAATCCCGTGGCGTTTGCCCTCTCCGTTCCCGTACTTTTCGTGCTCGGAAGCTACTCGTATTTCAAGCGCTTCAGTGCGATGGCCCATGTCGTGCTCGGGGTATCGCTGGGGCTCGCACCTGTTGCCGGAGTGATCGCGGTCGAAGCCGCGGTACCTCAGTGGTCCGTACTGCTGGCGCTGGGCGTCATGTTCTGGGTTGCGGGATTCGATCTGCTCTATTCGCTGCAGGATATTGCCTTCGACAAGGAAGAAGGGCTTCACTCCGTTCCGTCCGTCTACGGAGCGAAAGCGACCCTTTTCATTTCGGCGCTGTTTCATCTCAATACCGTGCTGTTTTGGTGGATGTTCGTTTGGGCGGCGCACCTGGGAGTATTCGCCTACCTTGCGGTGGCCGTTTCCGCCGTGATGCTGTGGTACGAACATCGGCTCGTCCGGCGGGATTTTACGAAAATCGACCGGGCGTTCTTTACGGTCAACGGCTATCTCGGTTTCGTTTTTTTGATACTGGTTGTACTCGATCAAATGGTATAATGATACTCAAAGAAGGAGTGGCATGGAGTTGACGGCGTGCAAGCAGTGCGGTACGGTCGTCGGAATGCCCGAGCACCTGAGCCCGTCGCAATACCGCTGCCCGTACTGCAACGCCCTGCTTCACCGCCGGGGGCAGGCGTTTACCGATATTATCATTATGGCGGTGACGACACTGCTGCTGTTCGTTCCCCTGACTTTTCTGCCGGTACTTTCGCTCAATATCATGGGTATTCGCTCCTCGGCGACGCTGTTCGAGGCGTTGTGGCAGCTCTATGCCGACGGCTATCATATTATCGCGGTGCTTTCGATCCTCACGGGTCTGCTGATTCCGGTATTGATGATGGTGCTGCTGTTGCTGATCCTCGTGCCGATCCGCCTGGGGTATCGTCCCAAGACGGTGGCGCTGTATTACCGGATATACGACCATATGAAAGAGTGGGGAATGGCGGAGGTCTACCTGATCAGCATTATGGTCGCCATTATCAAGCTCAGCAAAATGGCGACATTGCACGTGGGACTGGGGCTGTTCGTTTTCGTCTTTTTCTTTTTGACCTTCTATATCACGACCGTCTGGTTCAATCCCGACGATATCTGGGACGAAGATGCGGTTGCCGAGTGATATCGAGCTGGGCAAGGCCCTTTGCCTGCATTGCGAGAAACTCCACCCGGTGACGCGGCATACGTGTACACGCTGCGGGGCGCCGGTGCATCAGCGCATCCCCGATTCGATTCCGAAGACCTGGAGTTTCGCGATCGCGAGCATGCTGTTTCTGATTCCGGCAAACCTGCTGCCGATGATGATCGTCAATTCCATCGCCGGAAAGGATGCGGGAACCATCATGGAAGGGGTGCTCTACTTTTTCCATCACGGATCGTACGGCATCGCGTTCGTCATTTTCACCGCCAGTGTTTTCGTGCCGTTTTTCAAGGTGACGGTATTGATCTACCTGCTGCTGATCGTGCATTTCGGATGGGCGTCGCGGGCGATGCAGGGGTTGAAACTCTTCCGTATCATCCACTTCGTCGGCAAATGGTCGATGCTCGATATTTTCGTGGTGGCGCTGATGGTGGGACTGGTGCAGTTCGGCGGTCTGGCGACGATCGTCACGGGGCCGGCGGCATTGACGTTTGCGTTTGCCGTGGTGATGACCATGCTGGCGACGGAGAGCTTCGATTCGCGGCTGCTGTTTGATATCGGGCGAAAGCGGGAAGCCGCGGCAATGAACAAAACCATACATGAGGGGAAACGCGATGGAAAATGAAACGACCGAAATACCGCAGGCGGTGGAAAAAGGCAGGGGAACGCTGCTGCTGGTCTGGCTGATTCCGCTTGTCGCGCTGACGATGGCCGGGTGGATGGTCTACAAGTATTATGCGGAGAAGGGCGTCGATATCGTCGTCACTTACGATACGGGCAACGGGATCGAAGTGGGCAAGACGCCGCTGTTGTACAAGGGGATCCGTATCGGTCAGGTCAGCGATGTCGCCGTCGATCGCGGCAATATCGGCAAGATCAACGTGACGATCACCGTCGACCGCCGCGCGATCGATGCCGTGGCACGCAAGGGCAACGTCTTCGTCAAGGTATCGCCGAAAGTGACGCTGACGGAAATCAGCGGGCTCGATACGATCATCAGCGGGGTCTATATCGAGGCATACCCCGCCAAAAGCGATCGCGACGAGCTGCTTAGTCTGCCCAAACAGTTTCGTTTTGTCGGTACCGAAGTACAGCCGGTGCAGTACAACGAACCGGGTGTCTATGTCACGCTTGACGCCCCCGACGGGGCATTGACCGAAGGAACACCGATTCTGTTCGATAAATTTATCGTCGGCAAAGTGGTGAAAAAAGAGCTGGGTAAAAACGGGATCGAATACGTCGCGCATATCGAAGAGAAATATGCCTACCTGCTGAAAGAGGGGAGCCGCTTCTGGAAGCTCAACGCCTTGCAGATCAAAGCGTCGCTGGCGGAAATCGAGGTTGCATTCGATTCGCTGGCGTCGCTGATGACCGGCGGTATCGCATTCGATTCGCCCGAAGGAAGTCCGGAGGTGACACAGAAGCGTATCCGCAGAAAACTCTACCGCGATGCCGCCGATATGCATCTTGAAGACGAGCTGATCGTGCTGCGGACCTCGCAGACCGTTTCGCTCGTGGACGGGTTGTCGAAAGTCTATTATCACGGGCATATCGCCGGTCAGGTCGAAAAACTCCGATACGATCCCGAAAAGAACGAAACGGATATTTATATCAGGCTGGAGAAGAAATTCCGCCCTTTGGCGAATACGAAGGCCTATTTCTGGATAGTGGAACCGGAAATCTCCCTGACGGAGATCCGCGGCCTCGATGCGATCACTCGGGGAAACTATATCGTGTTCGATACCGACGATCTTCATGCCGAAGTCCAAAAGGTGTTCGCGCTTCACAGCACCCCGAAGCCGCTTGGCGGCTATACGTTCAAGTTGCGGCTGCAAAACGCCGAGGGCCTCCGCGAAGGGACACCGATCTATTATGACAATATCAAGGTCGGTGCCGTGACACGGGTACGTCTGCGCCCGAAAACGAAAGCACTCGATGTCGACGCGGTGATCGAGAAGCGGTACCTCGGCTTTCTCAACGATACATCGATGTTCTATAACAAAAGCGGTATCGAAGCGAAGTTCTCTTTGGACGAACTGTATGTCGATACGGGGCCGGTCGAGTCGATCGTGTCCGGGGGCATCGCGTTCGAGACCCTGCGGTTTGACGCGCCCCGGACCAAAAAAGCGTTTACGCTTTACGAGAGTTTCGATGCGTATAAAAAGCAGCGTTATCTCAGCGGCAAAGGCAGGAAGATCAAGCTGCGTAT
>JALWNV010000036.1 GCA_027083665.1 Helicobacteraceae bacterium | reverse complement strand
TTTTCGCGATCGTACGGAACGACGGGCCGAACGCTTCCGCCGTCTGATGGTGGCATCCCCAGCAGTAGGCTTTGAATAGTTTTTCACCTTGGTTCGTTTGGGCATACGCCAGCGTTCCGCAGGTCAGTGTCGCGGCAATCACCGCTTTCCACTTGCTCATCTCGAGTTCTCCCTCATGACAGAATAAGACCGCCATATTACCATGTCTGACTCGTATTCGTGCTTCACTTATCTCTGCAACCCGTTTCTATGAAAGACATCTCTAAAAATCAGACTGCAGACAAAAGTGAAAAACGGCCGAGGCCGTATTTCAATCTATTTTTCAAGAGGGTTTTCGAAAGCGCTTACGCTCCCGGGATTTCCTGGCGGTGCTCGACGGAATAGGTAAACGTCGGTGTCGTCAGGTTGTTGATATACTTGATGAACTCGCCGGTTTTCGCATCGTAAATACCGATACGTCCGGTCGTCCACTCACTGATCATCGTCCACTTGCCGTGGTTCGCAGGCTCGGCATGCAACAGACGCGGCTGAACCGGATGGGCCACTTTCTTGCCGAGTTTCGCGGTATACGGAACAAGGTCCTCTTTCGAAATTTTCGAATGTGTCGCTTTCGGCGTCACGCGCTCATACTGAGTGGCATCCCATTTTTGCAGGATCTTGCCGGTATGCGCATCGATCAGGTGACCCTCTTTTTTGCCGACTTCGATGATACGGTCGGTTTTGAGCGTCTGCTTGTTGATCAGATAGACCTTGTTGTAGTTGTCCGGTCCGCCGAGGACACAATCCGACCAGATGTACGGCGTATCCTTGCTCGTACCGACGAAGAGACCGCCGCCGGCTGTCGGAACATTGGCAACGACTTCGTTATCCATATCCCAGATGACGACATCACCGACGTTCATGCTGTTGGTCGCGTTGAGCTGACCGTAATCGTTGTTATACCACGAACTTCCCTGTCCCGGGTGCGGTTTCGTACCCGGACCGGTATAGATCTTGGCGGCGAGTTTCTTGGTCTTAAGATCGATAACACCCATCAGGTCGCTTCCTTGAGACGCGACATAGACGAAACGTCCGATCTGCTTACCTTCGTTTTCGAATGCATCGTGCAGGATCTTACCGATATTCGGCACGTCACCGACGATCGGGAAATCCGGTTTGCTGTAATCGACGATATAAACATGTCCGCCGTCTTTGAGCGCAAAGACGAAATACGGGGCATACGGCGTATCGGCGATAAACGCGACACGGCTCGGCCCGATGTTTCCGTCGGGATCGATGACACTCGATGTCGGGTAGACTTTGAGCGGCTCGAGCGTTTTGGCGTCACAAAGTACGGCACCGCCCGGGTTGTAGTTCCCCGCCATGACATACTTGCCGTCGGGTGAAACAGCCAGACCGCGGGACTCCTGTCCGACCTGTACGCTCGCTAGCGCCGGCTGGCCCGGAGCGTTGAGATCGAACATCGTCAGGCGGCCCGAGCGGCTGATGGAGTAGGCATAGCGCGGCATCCGCTTGTTGGTAACCGTTACGTGTACCGCGAAGCCGGCCTTATGGCGAGAAAGCACCTTACCCGTCGTCGAATCGATAAAGTCAACCAAAGAAGCATCACGCTCTGTCGCGAACGTGATATCCTTCACATCTTTTACGTCTACCGGGTGCGGATACTTTTTATACAGCTCGGTGCGGTTCGCCAGCTGCTTCCATGTTTTATGGACATCGTCAAGCGAAAGCTTCAGCTCGACCGTGTTTTTCCAGTCTTTGAGCCAGTTGACCATCCCCGCGGCGTCGTCTTTGCTGAACATATGCTTCCATGACGGCATCGCCGTCCCTTCACGGCCGTTGAGAATCGTGTCGGCCAGCATATAGGCCTCTTTTTTCTTCAGCGCCTTCGGGCGAAGGTCGCTACCGACACCGCCCTGGTGAATCGGTCCGTGACACCCCTGACACTCTTTTTCATACACTTTTGCAAAGTCCATCTTGGACGTTCCGGCATACAGCGAACCTGTCACAAGCGAAACGGCGGCAACCGTACTCAGTACTTTTCCAAAACTCATTGTTTCTCCTTTTTCGAAAATTCGATTCATTTTAAAGAGCAGCGATCGCTGCTCTCACCACTCACCTTGCTTCTTCGTTCACCCGCTTTTTCTCCTGGAAATAGATGAAGAACATCGGCAGAACGATGACCGTATGCAAAAAGATGGTCAGCGTCAGCGGACCTTCATTCAGCAGTGCGAAGATATTTCCGCACGCAATATCTGTACAGCTTTCCCACATAGGATACTCCTTGTTTCAATTGTCGGCAGAAGGGCTATCGCCCCTCTTACGCTTCTTTCGCCTGGGCTTTGCCGATGGTCAGCAGGTCCCAAAGCAGATAGACGAATCCGAGGAAGGTGACGACACCCATCGCCAGACGCCATCCCATGGCCTGAACCATCCACGGCAGGTTTTGAGCCGTGAAGTAGGCATCCCAGCCGCCGCCGAGATCCGCACGTTCGACAAGCACCTGCTCGTAGCCGGCGATCGTCAGCGCCACCGTCATACCCAGTAAACCGAAGATGATCAGGAAAAGCGCCATCTTCGTTTTGAATGTCATTGTCATCTTCTTGATGCCGCTGGCCCCCTGAACACCGAGGTACATCATCCCGATCAAAATCGTCGCATAAGCGCCGAAGAAGGCCAGGTGACCGTGCGCCGCGGTGAACTGCGTACCGTGGGTATAGATATTGACCTGAGGCAGCGTATGGAAAAAGCCCCAGATACCGGCTCCCAGGAAGTTTCCGAAAGCGTTGGTCGCGATCCATGCCATTGCAGGCGTATTGTTAACCGCATGGGCTTTTTCGCCTTCGGCGGCGTTGGCTTCCATATGCCCCTGCTCTTTACCCCAGTCATAAAGGACATGGACGAACATGGCTACCAGCGGAACCGGTTCGAGCGCACTGAAGAGCGCACCGATCTCCCACCAGTACTCCGGCGTACCGATCCAGAAGTAGTGGTGTCCCAGACCGAGAATACCCGAACCGAACAGCATCAGTACTTCAATCCAGAGCCACATCTCGACGATTTCGCGCTTGGCACCGAGGATCTTAATCAGACCGTAGGCCGCAAGTGCCCCGACGAAGACTTCCCATGTCGCCTCGACCCACAGGTGGATAACCCACCACCACCAGTACTGATCCATCGAGATATTGTCCGTAAAGAACATCCCCGCCAGATACAGACCGGCCAGTGCAAACAAGTCGGCGACCATAACGGTCATAATCCCGGTACGCTTGCCTTTCATGAATGTCGCAAAAACGTTCCAGTAGAAGATAAGAACGACAACGACGATACCGATATCCGCCCAGCGCGGTGCTTCGATATATTCACGTCCTTCGTTAATCAGCCAGATAGTCGCCTCGGTTCCGCTTCCGATCTGGATAAAGATATAGACGAGAACAACGACGGTAACCGCTGCCGTCAGCACCCAGAAAGCGAGCTTCCCGAGACCGGCTCCGACAACTTCTTCGCCCGTCTCATCCGGGATCATATAATAAACCGACCCGATCATCGCGTACAGCATCCACACGACCAGCGCGTTGATGTGAACCATCCGGGCGACACTGAAATCCAGGACTTCGAACAAAAAGCCCGGATACATAAACTGGATCGCCGCGACGAGTCCCAGCAGCAGCTGCGCGCCGAAGAGCACGATCGCGACACGGAAATAATTCATTCCCAGTTTCTGGGATTCGTATTTTAAATGTGCATTAGTGAGCATTCGTGCCTCCTTCCAAACGTTTGGCATTCTGCGAGAAGTTACGCGGGAAGCCGTTGGTGTCGATCGAGCTCATGTGTTTCAAGAACGCGACCAGCGCCACCGCTTCATCCTGCGTAATATTCAGATTCGGCATCATGCGCGCATGTGTCGGATACTGAGAAGGATGCATCAGGAATTCCGCCATCGCTTCTTCTTTGCTGTTTTTGCCGGTAATGGCAGCCATCGTACCGTCTTCCCAGCGCGGATCGAGCCATGCTTTGGTCAGATCCGGCGCATAATAGGCACCGTTGCCCAGCAGGGTATGACAGTTCATGCAGTTTTTCGCCTGCGACGTCAGCTTGCCGTGATGCAGCAGCGCCGCCGCTTCTTCCGCACTCCACTGTTTGCCGAAGAACGGCTCTTTCTGGCCGATCACCGGCACCTCGTGTCCGCGCTTTTGATCCATGACATAATCAATATGGTAATTGATTACCGTCGGAGCCGGAATACGTTTCTTGACACCGTTTGCGAGATCGGCGTCGCTTCCCATACTGATCTGGCCCATCGTATTGAACGTCAACCAGATCAGCAGGACCGTCGCCGTCCCCGTCACCCATGCCGCAGAACGGCGCCAGAACCGTATACTGGTCCACACCGAAGCGTTTTTCTTACTCATAGTTCCTCCTTCTTTAGCCGGTTGTTACCGGTGTTCCTCCGCCTGACTGTATCGTTTTTCTGCCTGTTCCACCAGGTAAAAGTACACATGCGGCGCGAAGAGGTATGCCAGCATCGCGATCATGAGTACTTTGAAGGTAAACGGACTGCTGTGAATCCGGACAGAAAGATCGTACAGACTGTACGCCTGCAAAATCCAGAAAATATACGATACCGGTATCCACTTTCTCGACAGATACCCCATCTTCGAAAGCGTCACAAGCGCCGCATAGCCGACTCCGAGTACGAGTACCATCGTCGAAACGGCGAAAATACCCAGAAACTCGTTCGGTGCGATCACCGGCATCGATATAATTGGTTCCATAACACTTCCTTCTCTGGATTAAGACTTAAGCATTATGACTGATTCTTTCTTTTGATGTTTTGACATGCGTCAAAAAAATGAACGGGAGAAAAAAAACGTTACAGGGATACGCTGCGGACGGTTTGTCAGAACCGATCGACAATGCAGCGGGCGGTGAAAAAAGGGCGTGTGTAGACCGGCGAGACAAAGTTGTCGCCTTGAAGTTCCCAACCGCGCGACTTCTCTATCACCAGCGACTGGGCGCCTTTGCGGATCGCCCTGTTTTCGCACACGACTTTTTCACCCGCCTCGAACGCCGCACGCACTTCGGCCATGCGCTTCGTCGTGACGTAGTAGTGCCCTCCGATCAGCACCGCAAGCACCAGAGCGACACCGGCTGTCCCTTTTTTCACGGCTCCCTTTCCCATAAACGGGCGGGTGGTCACAAAGAGCGTCACTCCCATGATGACCGCCGCAAGGATCAGGTACCCTCCCTCGAGATAGAAAAAATTCTGCATACTTTCGCACCTTTTTTTCAGATAGTAACACAGATCGGCATTGACAATATTGACAAAAGTCAACCGTTTTTTAAAACCGTATTGTAATTCCGGCTTGTAAATATAGTATACTACGAACAAAAAAGTACCGGAATGCTTAATATCGTCCTAACTCTTGTTTTCAGTATCGTCATGCTCTTTTTCATGATCTTTCCCGCGATGAAAATCACGGAATGGGTCGATCAGCGATACCCGTTGCCGCCGAAGCTCTATACACCGTTCATGCTGACAATGGTCGTCATGCTGTCGCTGGCGGTCGGACTCTTTTTGAAATTTGCCTAAAGGTCATAAATGCATCCACTGAAAAATTTCTATTTTTTTAGCGAATTGCCCGATGAAAAGTTCGAAGAACTCGAAAAGATCTCGAAAGTTGTCCATTACAAGAAGGGCTCGATCGCCTTTTTCGAAGGCGAAGAGGCCACCTCACTGTTTATTCTGATCGAAGGTATCCTGCAAGTCTACAAAACCGATATGAAGGGCAACAAGATCATCCTGCACCACTTTTTTCCCAAGGAGATGATCGCCGAGCTGGTCAACCTCGAACACATGCGCTTTCCCGCTTCCGCCGAGTTCGAGACCGACGGCGCCGCCGTCGTCATCGACTACCGGAAGTTCGAGCAGCAGTTTCTCTCCTGCCCGACCGTCAGTCTGGCGTTTATCCGTTCGCTGACGAAAAAGGTCAAATACCTCGAAAATGTCATCGCCAACAATATGGTCATGAACTCGACAGCACGGGTTTCCAAATTTATCTGCGAGCATGAGAGCGAAATGTCGAAGCTCAAAAAGGGCAATATCGCCGCCGATCTCAATATCGCACCCGAAACGCTTTCGCGTATTTTGAAAAAGTTTGCCGATTTGAAGTTGATCGAAAAAGAAAAAGACACGATCCGTGTACTCGACAAGAAAGAACTGGCGTCGTTCTACGAATAAAAATCCTGCCGTTGCAAAAAAATATCTATGAAGTCATTTTGATGAAGCAGCAACTGTTCCATAGGTCGAGGAGTTGATGAATCGAAGTTAAGGAGGCTTCAACTTCAGTTACTGCTTAAGCAAACCGCCCGAAGGCGGAGAGGAACGCTGCGAATTACTTCGTTGCGAATTTATAATCGACCATCAGCCAGAATTTGCTGACGTCGCTGGTATATCCGGCTACTTTACCTTTTGAGTAAGCCGCATACTTGATAAGACCGCTCAAACCGTTCACGCCCGGAATTTTATTGGCATACAGTGCATCGATTTCCGTACCGAGATCGTCTTCGCCGCCCATTTTTTCCTGTGCGGTGAAGATATGATAGACGCCCAGCAGTTTTCCGAAACCTTTGGCTTTGTAACCGAGACGGAAGTTCATGTCCTGAAGACCGCCTGCCGGGGTCGCGAGAAACTTGTCAGCCCAACCGTTGAACTTGTGACCGGTTGCAAGCGGAGTGGTGAACGCCGTCTTGTTGTCCGTACCGTTCGTCCCGCTAAGAAGTTCATAGTTGACGCCTGCCAGAATCCCGCTGATATTCGCGCCGAGATCGAGGTTCATGTAATAAGCGTCCGCTTTAACGTCTTTGACCTGATATTCAAGGCTCGGATCATTCTGCATCGCATACTCTGCACGGTAGTTCAGTTTCACACCGCTGAACGCCGCATTACCGGTCAGCGCGATACCGTATGTATCATGGATGGAAGCGAGCATGTAGTCATACAGTGTAATCGTCAGAGGATCGGCCACTTTGTACGCCGCATGAAGCAGAACGGATGCGGTATCGACTGTCGTAACATTGCCGACTCCCGCGAAGCCGTAGACATACGCTGCAAGGAGGCTCAGGTTTTCGACACTGCTGTTGGCAATGTAGACCGTGTCATACGAACGCTCGGACTGTCTCCAGCCGACCGTACCGATAAAACGCTGGTTGTCCAGGTTGACATGCGAGCGCCCCGCGTGCAGTGCCGTTTTCCCGATCGTATAATCGACAGCCGCTTCGGAGAGCATCGCCTGCTGCGGATCGGCAACAACGTCATATTTGCCCGGTGTCGAAGAGGCCGGAGCATAGTTTGTATACCCGAAGTTGTTGACCGTCTGAATTCCCAACGTCGTCGTCAGGTTCTCAATACCGAACAGTCCTGCCGTTGCCGAAATATGCAACCGGTTCGTAAAAGCGTTGGCAGCATCTTTGCCGTTGTCTTTTACGTCTGCTGTTTCAAAACGCGGGCGGATCTGGCCTTTGACTTTGACGTCATTAAGGATATTGATACCGTCTGCACTCGCAGAGACCGCCATACTTCCGAGGATCAATGGCGCCGCCGCCAGCGATAACATTACTTTCTTCATTCTCACTCCTTAGTTAAGTGTTCCGGCCATTATAGATAAAATTCGTCATCAAAGTCTTTGACTTAAGTCAAAAGTAAAAATCTTATAAGCTGACGATATGTTTAGGTGAGAAAGGAAAATCGGCTGCAAGGGG
>JALWNV010000035.1 GCA_027083665.1 Helicobacteraceae bacterium | reverse complement strand
GTATAAAATCGAGCTCAAAAGCAGCGTCAAAGGACTCGTCGAAAATATTCGCAAGGAGCTCAATACCATCGGCTCCGCCGAAGACCAGAAAGACGCTTCTTCCATTTTGCAGCTGATCAATGTCATTCTCAAAACCTGCATCAACAGCCGCGCGAGCGACATCCACATCGAACCGACGGAAAACAACTGTATCGTCCGTGCCCGTATCGACGGGAAGCTGGCGGAGGTTTTCATCTTCGATCAGGATATCTATCCGCCGCTGGCATCACGTTTCAAACTGCTCTCCAATCTCGATATCGCCGAAAAACGCAAACCCCAGGACGGGCGTTTTTCGGCCATGGTCGGCGACCGCGCGTACGACTTCCGTTTTTCGACGCTGCCGCGTCTCTCCCGCGGGTCCATCGTTATGCGTATTCTCGACAAAGAAAAAGCGCTGATTCGCCTCGAAGATGCCGGGATGGACAAGAACGGCTACGACAAGCTCATCACCGCACTCCACCACCCCCACGGTATCATCCTCGTCACCGGACCGACCGGCTCGGGGAAAACGACGACGCTTTACGGTGCGCTGAACGAACTGCGGAATATCGAAGACAAAGTCATTACCGTCGAAGATCCCGTCGAATACCGTATGAACCTGATCCAGCAGGTTCAGGTCCACCCGCAGGTCGGCATGACCTTCGCCGCCGCATTGCGCTCGATTCTACGCCAGGATCCCGACAAAATCATGATCGGGGAGATCCGCGACCATGAAACACTCGAAATCGCCATCAAGGCCGCACTGACAGGACACCTCGTCATTTCAACACTGCACACGAACGATGCCATATCCGCCATCCCCAGAATGGCAGATATGGGAATCGAACCCTACCTCATCAGCGGCGCGCTCGTCGCCGTTCAGGCTCAGCGCCTGACACGGAAGATCTGCCTGCACTGCAAAACTGAAACGGAGCTTCCGAAAAAGGTGATCAACGAGTACAAACAGTTTCTTCCCCCCGATACCGTCTTTTACAAAGGTGCCGGTTGCAAAGAGTGCAACGGGACCGGTTATCTCGGGCGTGAAATGATCAGCGAAGTGCTTCCGATCTCGGAAACCATCAGCAGTATGATCGCCCGAGGCGCTTCCAAAGAGGAGATCAAGCAGCAGGCGGTCGAAGAAGGTTTTATCAGTATGTTCGAAAACGGTATGAAAAAAGTCGTCGCGGGCATTACGACCATTGAAGAAGTTTTAAGGGTGGCAAAAGAATGAAATATTATCTCGCAACGGTACTGGCAAAAGGGAAAAAGGTCCAACACGGTTTTTATGCCGAGGGTAAAAAAGAGGCGATGTATATCGCCAAGGTCAAGTATCCCGGCATCATCGTCAGCGTCACTGAAGGCACGCCGCCGCTGGAAGACCAGCTGAAACATTTCAAAGAGAAGTTCGTCAGCAGTATCAAGAAAAAAAAGATCAAGCAAGACTCGCTGATCGCCGCCATCCGGCAGCTGGCGGTCATGACCAATGCCGG
Source organism: Helicobacteraceae bacterium (assembly GCA_027083665.1). GTDB lineage: Bacteria > Campylobacterota > Campylobacteria > Campylobacterales > Sulfurimonadaceae > Thiomicrolovo. Next base: position 189 of record JALWNV010000035.1, on the reverse strand, counting down.
GATATCGGTCCATGACGCGCTGAATGAAATCGCCGCGGCGACGAACGACAAGACACTCGAGGAGATATTTACGACCATTGCCGAAGATATCAACTCGGGATCAAGCATGTCCAAATCGATGTCGAATTTCCGGTTCCAGCTCGGCGGACTGACGCTGACGATGGTCGAACTGGGCGAGCAAACCGGTAA
>JALWNV010000034.1:7070-7838 GCA_027083665.1 Helicobacteraceae bacterium | reverse complement strand
CGTCAGCACATGATGCTCGGCGATGAACGCCGCGATTTTTTCAAGAGCCTCCTTCCTCATGACTCCAGATACGCTTCGATCATCTCCGTCATCGGTTCCGCCGCCGCAACGGCACCCATCTGCAGGAAGTCCGTAAAAAATTCGTCGATATTTTTTTCGAAACTGCCGAACATCGTCACGTACTCCTCGCGTTTTGGGTTGATGAGGATGGAGCGGTCGAACTCTTTGGCGATCGGTACGATATCGATCACCTGCCCGCTTGTACCGATGGCGACAAAAAGCCCGCTGTCGTTCACCGCCTCATAGATTTTACGGTACATCGGCGCGCTTTCGCCGAACATCACGACGTTGTGGCGTACCTGTGCGCTCTCGCAGCGCGGGCAGCAGTCGTGCTCCGTCTGCTCGGTAAAGCCGATATCCCAGACATGGCCGCACGACTCGCACCGCAGATCACGCAACGTGCCGTGCAAATGGATCACCTCGTCGCAGCCCGCCCGTTCAAGCAGATCATCGACATTCTGCGTCAGGTTCCATATCCGCCCCGGGTACTTTTTCTGCAATGCCGCGATCGCTTTGTGCGCGGCGTTGGGCCGCTTGTCGGAGAGATCCTTTCGGCGCGCGTTGTAAAACCGTGTCACCAGTTCGCGGTCTTTTTGCCACCCTTGCGTCGAACAGACGTCCATGACATTGTACTCTTCCCACAATCCGTCATTGTCGCGAAACGTCCGGATGCCGCTCTCGGCACTGAGTCCCGCGCCGCTTAAAATC
>JALWNV010000034.1:0-7060 GCA_027083665.1 Helicobacteraceae bacterium | reverse complement strand
CATGACTTTTTTCATACACAACCTCCCGTCTTTTCATTTACAAGTTTACAAGCGCCTTTTCCAGCCGTGCCAAAGCTTCGTCCATCACCGGTGTCGGCACGGCGAAATTCAGCCGCATGAATCCGCTGCCCTCGCGGCCGAACGAGATGCCGGGGCTGAGACCGAGTTTCGCCTTCTGCACAAAAAACCGGCGCAGTTCCCGGTCACTTTCGAATCCCAGTCCGCGGCAGTCCAGCCAGGCCAGGTAGGTACCTTCGGGCGGGTGAAAATCGATGCCGTCATATCTTTGCAACAGGCTCTCGAGTGTTTCGGCATTCTTCGCCAGATGCACCAGCAGGGCATCGAGCCACGCTTCGCCTTCGCGGTACGCCGCCTCGAAACCGGCGTGGCCGAAGATCATCCCCTGTGCGAAGTGGATCGCCTCGTACACCTCGTCGAATCGTACGCGCATCGCTTCGTCGGCGATCGCCACCGTCGAGATCGCGAGTCCCGCGACATTGAACGTTTTACCGGGACCGACCGCCGTGACCGTACTGTCGCGAACCTCATCCGACAGCGAGGCAAACGGCACGTGCCGGTGCGGAGCGTAAACGAGGTCGGAGTGTATCTCGTCGGCGAAGACCCGGATACCGTGTTCGAGGCAGAGCGCCGCCAGCGCTTCGAGCTCGCCGCGTGTCCAGACGCGGCCGACCGGGTTGTGCGGCGAACACAGCAGCAGCAGTTTTGTCCGCGGCGTGATCTTGGATTTCAGGTCGTCGAGGTCGAAACGGTAGTCACCGTCGCCGTCACGCTGCAGCGGATTGGTCACGAGTGTCCTGTTGTTGTGCACGACCTGTTTCATAAACGGCGGGTAGATCGGCGGCTGGACAATCACTTCGTCGCCGGGAGCGGTAAACGCCATGATCGCCGTCGAGATCGACGCGACGACGGAGTGCGAATAGCGAAGCCACTCGCGCTGCAGCGTCAAACCGTGGCGTTTTTTCATGCATGCCATCTGTGCTTCAAAAGCACTTTCGGGCATCTCCTCGTAGCCGTAGACCGGCTGTGCCGCCCGCCGTAACACGGCGTCACGGACGCATTCGGGCGTTTCGATGTCCATATCGGCCACCCACATCGGCAGGACATCTTCGGTGCCGAAAAGCTTTTTTCGCAGGATGTATTTCTCCGCATTGCCCGTATGCCGGTCGGGTACACGGTCAAAGAGCGGCATCGCCATGCTCCGGGTTCCCGACCGTCTCGCAGACTTGCCCAAGCCATGCGATCAGATCGTTCTCAAACCGTGCGGCGTCTTCACTCCATGCCTGCATAGCGCTTTGCACATCTCCCCGCTCCTGCTCCTGCCGATATACGAAAGTCTTTTGCGACACTACACGGCGGCTGTACTGCTCTATAAGCACGGCATACGCCTTGAACTCCGTCCGGCCTTTTCCCTTGTCCGTCACTGTTTGAGAGAGCGCCTCGAGACGGATCTCCAGCAGCAAATCGTTTTTCGCCAGCGATTTATAGGGAACGACCGTTGCGAATATCCCGCTGTCGCTCAGGGCATTTTCCACGATCTGCTGCAGCCGATCCGTCGGCGGTATCTGCCAGCGTGCGCGGGTATATCGGTACATCCGGTTCGCTTCCGCACTGTAGTAGATATCCGTCCCCCGAAGCCACTTCGGACTTTGAAGCAGCGCCACGCGCAGCACGTGTTTTCGACATCGCGTCGGTGACGGCAGCGCGGCCGTTCCCGGTGTCCGAAGCTGGTATGCCACTGCCGGCGGTACCTCGCGGGTGATGGAACAGCCCCCGAACAACAGTACCGCCGTCAGCCATAAAAGATAGGTTTTCATTGCATCTCTCCCGGTCCCACCAGCGGCGGTTGATATTGAAACAGCATTGCCGAAGGATTTTCCTCGTAACGTCGCAGCATCTGATTGAGCAGAATCAGGCTTTGGCGCAGCTCGTGCATCGTCATCTCGAACTGCATCATCGCCGGCTGGATATTCTCCTTGACGCTATAATCGCCGTTCTTGTTGCGCTCGTTGATGACGCGCATCGTCTCGCCGATACGATCGAAATCTTTCTCGATCACCGCCAGCGACGCTTTTGCACGAACAGCGAGAGCATCACTGCTTTGTGCCAGCCGATCGAGATACGGCAGACTCTTTTCGAGCCGGTTTGAAAGCGACGAAATCGATACGACCATCTCGTCGATATGCTCCAGACGTTCGGGCTTGATGCCCTCGTCGAGTTTTTGGAGGATATTGGCGCTGTGCGTCAGCATCCGCTGCACCTGCACCTGATTTTCCTCGCCCAGCAGGGTCTTGAGACGTACCAGTGTCGCCGCGAGGTTTTCCGAGGCGGAACCGAATGTGCGCTCAATCTTGACGAGGAACGACGGTTCCGAACGGATCAGAGGAATGTCGTGACGGTTCTTCGGCCGCAGCAGCGGAGCCTCGCGGCTTCCGCGGCTGAGATTGACATAAGTCAGCCCCGTAATTCCCTGCGGTTTAAGCTTGGCCACGGTATCGGCTTTGATCGGAGTCGATTTCCGCACACTGATAATCACCTCGATCTTCTCGACGTTGCGCGGACTGATACGGATCGATTTAACCTTGCCGATCGTCACGCCGCGGTATTTCACCGGCGAATCGACATTAAGTCCCGAAACCGACTCGCTGAACTCGATTCGGTAAAGCTGCTCCTGTTCCTCATCGCTAGGCTGCAGCAGCCACACGACGAAAAACGTGATCAATATTACCGACAGCAGAACGAAAAAACCGACAAGCGTATAGTTTGTTTTCGAATTCACGTCAATTCACCTCCAAAAAATGTCCGGATAAAAGGGCTGTCGACCTCCCGGACCTCTTCGAGCGTCCCTTCGGCCGCAATCCGCCGCTCGTCGATGATCGCCATACGGTCGAGTGTCCCCTCGATCGACGCGAGATCGTGCGTTACCATCACGATACTCAATTGTAGCATGTCCCGCAGTTTCAGGATCAGTGCGTCAAACTCCCGCGCCGAAATGGGATCAAGTCCCGAGGTCGGTTCATCGAGAAACAGCAATTCCGGATCGAGGGCGAGCGCACGGGCCAATGCGGCCTTTTTCTTCATGCCGCCGCTGATCTGCGAAGGGTACAGCAGACCGTCACCTTGTTTGAGGCCGACGATATCGAGCTTGAGTGCGACGATCTCGTCGATCAGTCGGGCGGAGAGCGTCGTATACTCTTTCAACATCACCGAAACATTTTCCGCCACACTGAGCGAGGTAAAAAGAGCGTTGGACTGAAACAGCACGCCCCATCGGCGACGAAGCGCCTGCGCCTCGTCATGATCCAGTCCGCAGATATCTTCCCCGAAAATGCGGATCATTCCCTCTTGCAGCGGCTCGAGCAGGATAATCTCGCGCATCAGCGTCGATTTCCCGCATCCGCTGGGACCGAGGAATCCGTAGATCTCTCCGGCATCGACATGCAATGAAATATGATCGTGCACCGTCCGGTCGCCGAAACGGGTCACGACATCCTTCACTTCGATAATCCTTTTTGCCATCTCAGAATCCCAGCCGTGTGAAAACGATCGAGAAAAGCGCATCGCAGATGATCACGATGAAAATCGCCTCGACGACACTTCGCGTCGTGTTGATCCCGATACTCTCCGTATCGTTTTTGACCGCCAATCCCCGGTAAATCCCGATCGACGCGATCAGCACGGCAAAAAACGGGCCTTTGATCAGGCCCACCCAAAAATGTTTGAGTTTCACCGCCTGCTCAAACCGCTCCATGAACATCATCGGCGTGATATCAAGCTCCGTATGCGCCACCACCATGCCGCCGAGCAGTCCGAACATATCGGCGAAAAAGATCAGTATCGGCATCATCACGATCAGTGCAAGCAGCCTCGGGACGACCAAAAAGGCGTACAGGTCGAACCCCATCGTCCGCATTGCGTCGATCTCCTCGGTCAGCTTCATCACCCCGATCTGCGCCGCAAACGCCGATCCGCTGCGTCCCGCGACAATAATGGCCGTCAGCATGGGCGAAAGTTCACGGAGAATCGAGATGCCCAGCATGTCGACGATGAAGATATTGGCACCGTAAGTCCGCAGCTGCACCGCCGACTGATAGGCGACAACCACCCCGACGAGAAACATCGTCAGCGCGATAATCCAGAGCGCCTTGATCGCGCTTTCGTTGATCTGGTAGAGGAACTCTTTCATCCGCATCGGACGCAGACCGATCACGATGGCGGCGAGTATTGCGAAAGTATGCCCGATGAATCCGAGGATGCCGATAAAGTCATGTACAACCGAGACACTGAAACGGCCGAGACTCTCAAGCGGTCCGTAGTTCTTGACCGAATACACCGCATCCGGATGGCCGTGCGTCCGCGTCATCTCCAGAATCCTGCCGGTATCTTCCGCAGCGTTTCGGATCTGCATCGCGATACCCCGCGACTTGAGCTGCCGTCGGAGCCGCCAAAGCATCAACCCCGCCGCCGTATCGAACCGGACAATATTTTCAAGATCGAAAACGACTTGCTTCCGACGGGCAGAGTAAACCGCTTCCGCCAGGCGTTCCTGCAGACCGGAGAGATGATGGACGTCCCACAGGCCGCTGCAAATGAGCTCAAGCTCCCGGGAAGACGCTTTCATCTCAAAACGTGCCATCAGATTTCCTCTTCGAACGTACGTATTTCCAGGCGGAAATCCTCCGCTTCCGATACGACGGCATAACGGCGATTGCAGGCGAACGCATCGAGATTGTGATAGCGCACGCCTGCGATATCGAATCTCTTTCCCTGATGGTAGTGCCCCTCGACGAACACGCTGCCCTTCGGCAGCGCCAGCGGAGCGATATGGCGTGCGGCCATCGCCTCGAAACCGCCGATTTCGTAGCAGTCCTCTTTTGCCTCGAGGTAATTTTCCAGCCGCTGAAGGATCGTTCCGTTTCCGAGCCGGTCGATCCCCTGCAGCAGATACAGCGTCACCGGATGCCGGATAAGCGCCGTATACAGACGATACTTCAGCGGCTGGTTGAAATCACCGTGCGCCAACCAGACCGGCACGTCGCCGAAACGGCAGCGAAACGGCTGGCGGTGAAGCGGAACGACTGTCGCAGCGGGAAAAAGTGTTGCGAGATTGTAATCGTGATTGCCTTCGAGGTACAGCAGCGGCATCCGCTCGCCGATACGCCGCAGCACTTCGATACACGCGGCGTTCATCTCCAGCGTCACGCGGACTTCTCCGAACAGCAGATCGAAGATATCGCCCATCAAAATCAGCTGCGAAGCACTAAGCGAACCGTCGGCGACCGATTGCAAAAACGGCAGCAGCTGCGGCCGCCGGTGCGAGAAATGGGCATCACTGAGGAACAGCGCCCCCGGTAAAATCTCGCAGGACTCAGGGGACATAGGCGATGGTCGGGATACCGGCATGCTCCGGCAGACCCATCATCAGGTTCGCGTTGACCACCGCCTGCGAACTCGCACCGCGCAGCAGGTTGTCGATGGCGGAGCTAACGAACAGCATATCCCCCCGGCGTTTGGCATAGAGATCGCAAAAGTTGGTTCCCGCCACCTGCTTCATCGTCACCGGTTCATGACGGACCCGGACGTAGGGTTCGTCCGCATAAAAGGTTTCCAGTACCGACAGCGGATCGAAATCGCCCTCGACTTGCAGATAGATCGAACTGAGCATTCCCCGTGTCACCGGAAGCAGGTGAGGGACGAAATGCACCGACGCTTCCTCGACTTCGAGCTTTTCGGCAATCTCGGGGGCATGACGATGCCCCAGCGGATTATAGGCGAAAGCGTTGTCGTTGATGGTGACAAAATGCGTCTTTTCACTGCACTTCTTGCCCGCGCCGCTGACCCCGCTCTTGGCATCGACGATCACCGCGGATCCTTTCGCACGATAGCGCATGAACGGCAATGCGCCGAGAATCGTCGCGGTCGGATAACAGCCGGGATTGGCCACGAGATCCGCACCGGCAATCTCCCGGCGGAACAGTTCGGGCAGTCCGTAGACGGCATGAGCCAGGTTGTCAGGATCGGTATGCGGTACGTAATGCGCTTCGTAGGTTTCGCGTTTCAGGCGATAGTCGGCAGAGAGATCGATAACTTTCACCCCCTCTTCGCGTAGTGCCTTGACAAATCCCATCGCCGTCTTGTGCGGCAGGGCGAGAAACGCCAGCTCGCACTGCATCGCCACGGCTTTCGCATCTGCTTTGTGTACGTCACACTCGTAGACATCTTTAAGCGAAGGGTGCAGATCTTTGAGCGTAATCCCCCCTTCGCTCGTCGCGACATAGGCCGGCCTGAAATTCGGATGGCCGATAAGCATTTTAATCAGTTCAACCCCCGTATAGCCGCCGGCGCCGATGACGGCAACATCAATCATGGCACTCAAAGACGATCTCCTCGTATTTCACTTCGACAACCTCGAACTCTTTTTCGCCGCCGGGAAGGCGCGCTTTGAACTCGTCGCCCTCCTCCTTGCCCAGCAGCTGCTTCGCCAGCGGCGACGCGAACGAAATAAGCCCGTTGTCCGGATCGCTCTCGCAGCCGCCGACGATGGTATAGGTGATCTCCTCGTCGGTATCGAGATCGCACAAAACAACAGTCGAGCCGAAGCTGACCCGGCTGTGTTCGAGTGTCGAAGGATCGACAATCTGTGCATTACCCAGCAGCTCGCTGAGTTCCTGGATCCGGTCGTCGATCTGTCCCTGTCGTTCCTTGGCCGCGTGATACTCGGCATTTTCTTTCAGATCGCCCAGTGCGACGGCCTCTTCGATCGCCTTGACGATGGCGGGTCGTTCGACCTGTTTGAGATGATTCAGCTCGGCTTGAAGTTTCTCGTAGCCGAATTTGGTCATGGGTTGCGGTTGGCTCACAATCTTTCCTCGTTTTTTAGTGAATTATAGCGCAAATGCAATCACTTACGGCAGCGTGCCTGACCACTGTGTTTCAAAAAAACGCACAACGAGATTTCAAATCCGGATATATCTTTTGATCGAAATCTCCGCACTGCCACTGTCTGTAGTGACTGTATATTTTCTCAAAACCGTATCAAAAC
>JALWNV010000033.1 GCA_027083665.1 Helicobacteraceae bacterium | reverse complement strand
CGATCGCCGGCGAGCCGGAAGTGCTGCTTTTTGATGAGCCGACCTCGGCGCTCGACCCCATCTCGACGCAGGGGATCGAGGAGCTTGTCACCGAACTCAAAGAGCGCGTTTCCGTCATCATCGTCACGCACAACATGCAGCAGGCCGCGCGCGTGAGCGACTACACCGGTTTCATGTATATGGGCGATCTGATCGAACTCGGCCGCACGGAGGACCTGTTCGTTACGCCGGCGGAGAAACTGACCGAGGAGTATATCTCAGGCAAGTTCGGCTGATCGGTCTTCTTTTATCAAATCTTCACACTGTCTTTTCAGTTTTGGAAGGCCGTTTCTGATGATCCATTCGATAATGGCGAGATTGACGCCTTCGTAATCATGGGCGATATAGGTTCTGACATCGTACATTCCTTTAACGTCTTCTTCTTCGAATGCTGCAAGAATCTTATCGGCATGGGCATGTTTCAGACGATTGAACTGTTCGGCAATGGCCGTCAGATGCATCAAAATAGCCGGTCTGTCGGTAATGGGGTCTTTCAGCGCTTTGGTGATACTTCCGGAATTTTGCACAATCTTTTCGATGTAGTCTATCTTCTCCGCGATCAGATAGATTTTGCTTAAAGGTTGTTTAGACATAGATCGTTTTGTCTATAATGAATTTTTTGCCGGTCTTTCCCATCCCGCTTTTGTCGGCGAGATCGACTTTCAGACCGAGATCACGTCCCATCTCCTCTTCGATTTCCCGTATGCGGGCGATCGCCCGGAACCCGTAGCGTGCCGCAAAATCGGGAGTGGCATTGACAAGCACGTCGATATCGCTGTCTCGTCGCGCTTCATCACGTGAATACGAACCGAACAGTCCCTCGATTATCAACCCTTCTTTTGCATAGATTTTTTTGACATCGGCAAGATAATGGAGTATCTGTTTTTTTGTCATGGGATAGATTATAGCATACCCTTGTGACGCTACCAAGATGTTCGTTTCGTCAAAAAATATCCATTAACCCCCTCCCAAGCCCCGTGCGGGCATAATACGGTACTTATTTTTCGCATGAGGGGGCCGATGCATGCTCGATTTCGCCAAATTTACCAAATACTCCAAACCGGGACCGCGCTATACCAGCTACCCGACGGCGCTGGAGTTCAGTCCGGACTTCGCATACGACGCTTATGTACGTAAGCTCGAGAACCACGATAAAAGCCGCCCGCTTTCGCTGTACTTTCACCTGCCGTTTTGCCGCAACGCCTGCTACTTCTGCGGCTGCAATGTCGTGTTTACTTCCAAAGAGGACAAGAAAGTCCGCTACATCGACTACCTCAAACGGGAGATGGATATCCTCTCGCGCCACCTCGATACCTCGCGCGAAGTGATCCAGATGCACTTCGGCGGCGGGACGCCTACCTTTTTCACGGCCAAGCAGCTCGCGGAGATCATCGACGCCATCAAGGCGCATTTCCCCAATTTCGCCGCCGACGCCGAGGTCAGCTGCGAGATCGACCCGCGCCATATCGACGAGGCGCAGATGAAGGTGATGAGCGAGGCGGGCTTCAACCGCGTCAGCTTCGGGATTCAGGATTTCAACGAGAAGGTGCAGGTCGCCGTCCACCGTGTGCAGCCCTACGACGTGACCAAAGCGGCGATGGAGCTTGCGCGCAAATACCGGATGCAAAGCGTCAATGTCGACCTTATTTACGGCCTGCCGTACCAGAC
>JALWNV010000032.1 GCA_027083665.1 Helicobacteraceae bacterium | reverse complement strand
CGGTTTGCACTCGCGCCTCCGACGATGGCGAAGCGTTCGGGCGGAGGCGTTTTGAAATATTTTCGCAGCTTGCGGTAGAGGTGCTCGACGGCGATGTGCTGAAACGACGCGGCGATATCGGGATAGTCCGCTTCGGTGTGCTCTTCGACCGCCAGACGCACGGCGTTTTTCAGCCCCGAATAGCTAAAAGCGAGCTCGCCGCGTTTTTGCAGCGGAACAGGGAAAGCGAATCGCAGCGGGTCCCCGTGTTGGGCCAGTTTCTCGATCACCGGTCCGCCGGGATATCCCAGCCCCATCATCTTGGCGACTTTGTCGAAGCTCTCACCGAAGCTGTCGTCCATCGTCCGCATCACCGTCGTCATCTTCCCGAGGCTTTCAACCTCGATCACCTGTGTGTGGCCGCCGGAAACGAGCAGGACCGTCAGGGGGAAAACGGCCTCCTTTTCGATAAAGAGCGAATAGATATGGCCTTTGAGATGATCGACGCCGATGAGCGGCAGGTCCAGCGTCAGTGCCAGCGCCTTGGCCATCGTCACCCCCTCGACCAGTGTGACGGAGAGCCCCGGAGCATTGGTCACGGCGACGGCTTTGAGCTGCGAAAACCACGGACGGCACCCCTCGAGGATTTTCGGCAGCGCCTCGGCATGCAGCCGTGATGCCAGTTCCGGCACGACCCCGCCGTAGACGGCATGCTCGAGTTCCTGCGAGATCTTTTTATGAAAGACCAGTTTCTTCGTTTCGATCTCGGTCACGGCGATGGCGCTGTCGTCGCAGGAGGATTCTATCGATAAAATCAAAAAGATTCCTTTCTGATTTCAATACGTTTGTGAGGCAACGCCCCGCAGACTGCGTTAACACCGGGTTCTCTTCGGCAGAGTGCCCCCGTGCTTTGCGCTGTTTCATCCGGACCAATCATCCGACATCCTTTAGCTGTTCCAGAATCCACGGCCATGCGCCGTAACCGCTGTCGGCATTGATATGTCCGGCGTTTTCGAGCACCTTCATCGGGATGCCGAGCGCTTTTTGCAACGCCGCGGCCTCTTCGGGCGTCATGTAGGGGTCATCGGTGGATGTGATCATCATCGCCTCTTTCGCATACAGCGATTCGGGAGGTGTCACCGGAAAAAAGGTCCTGATCGTCTCGATCTCGCAGTCCATCCGCGGCGGCGCGACGAGATAGAGCTTTCCGACCGGCTCGATACCCCCTTCGCGGCACAGATGAAACCAGAGGGTATTGGCAAGCGAATGGCACAGCACGATATCGGGACGGAAATCCCCGAGGATCGCCCGTACCTGCCGCATCCAGCGGTTTTTCGTCGGAAAATGCGGATGATCGAGCAGCGGGAAGCTGACCGTACCGTAGTCTTTGGCGATCTCGCCGGCGAGCCAGCTCTGCCAGTGCGGGTAGTCGCTGCCGCCCCAGCCGTGCAGCAAGAGTACTTTGGGATTGCTTACGGGTCGGTTTCGGGTCGGTTCCGGGTCAGTTTCGCTCATGCTCGCTCCGTTCGCGGATTTCACGGTCGATGGCGAAGACGTCGTCGATGCTCTGCGGGACCGTATCGTAGCGCTCGAACGCCTCGATGACCCGCTTCGAAATATCGAGGAAACCGATCCTGCCGTCGATGAACTGTTTGATGGCGGCCTCGTTGGCGGCGTTGACGACGACGCCCCGGCGCGGCTCTTCAAGCAGTGCTTTCTTGATCGCCCAGACC
>JALWNV010000031.1 GCA_027083665.1 Helicobacteraceae bacterium | reverse complement strand
ATCCGTATGCTTTGACCGTTTTTGACAAGAAACCGGTCAACAAGTTTCGTTTCAAAGGCGTAATGCACGAGAGCGGGTTGACGAATGCCACGGTCAACGACCGGATCAGGATCGATATCGACGATACCATAAAGATCACTTCCGATCATGTCGCTTTCAACTCTCCCGAACTGGTGCGGTTCTATCTTGAGCATAAAGCGCCGTCCCCCGCAAAAAACGGCACCGATGGCCGGGGCGGCGGCGAAAAAACCGTTTGGATCGACGCCAATGATACGGCCATCGTTTTCGGGGGCGGACGCGAAGCGCCTGCGGACCGTATCGCGGTGCAGTACGACAAGGAGACGATCGGGGCTCAGCTCTTCAAAGGCAAGGGGGGCGCGATACTCGACGTGCGCGAAGATCGTTTCTATCTTTACGGAAACAACCTCGACGACGAATTCATGAACCGTTTTTTCAAGTTTTCCCGATTCAAAGGCGGCAGCCTGAGTTTCTATATCATCGGGGATACCCGCAAGTTCGACGGACTGGTGCGTATCGACGATACAAGAATCTACGACTATGCCCTGCTCAACAACCTCTTCGCTCTGATCAACACGGTTCCCGCGCTCGTGACGTTTTCGCTTCCTTCCTACGAACAGCGCGGCATCAAAATCAAGCAGGCTTATGCCGATCTGCACTATCGGGACGGCAACCTGAGCATCTCGGGACTGAAGGTCGACAGCAAAGAGCTCGATTTCGCCGGACAGGGCATACTCGATTACAGCCGCGACACGATCGACCTGACGCTCAATGTCAAAACCCGGGCCGGTGAAAATGTCAGAAAGATCCCGCTGGTCGGCTATATCCTTGTCGGTGACGACAACTCCGTGATGACCTCTTTCAAAATCAGCGGCAGGATGGAAGATCCGAACATAACGAATACCATCGCCAAAGATATCGTCGTCGCCCCATTCAACATCCTCAAACGAACGCTCAATTTTCCGCTGCACTATCTTGAAGAGCTCCAAAAAGCCCATCCGGGTAAACCTTCGCCCCGTCATCGAAAACGAAAGAGCCCGCATCAGATTACCTCGGGGGTTCCCGAACTGCACTGAGCAGCACAGACATTGAGGCTGCAGGCCCGGCACCCTAATAATTGATATTCATTATCATAACGTTACCGTTTGTGACATTTTTGTAATTCAATCAATATATTATGATACTTATTCTCATTACTATTGACTTACCTCCGGCCTATCGATTACAATATCGAATATCCGGAATGATTATTAAAATCATCCGTAAAAAACCCAAGGACAATTCAAATGAAAACACAGATACTTTCCGTCGCTGCACTCTCCGTACTTAGCGTCAGCACCTTTGCCGACGAACTCTCGGAACTCAAAGAACAGATTGCCGAACTTCAGGAAAAGACAGACGCTCTGATCGACGAAACCTCCGATCTCAAAACCGGATTCAACTACACCACCGTCGATGCCGACGCCTCGCAAAACGGAATGGGGCCGGCCGCCTCCAAAGTCTACTACTCCAAATCTCCGCTTTCCATCGGCGGATACGGCGAAATGTACTGGGCATCCCAGGACAGGGCGGGAGCAGCCGGTGACGCCTATGCCGACGTCTACCGTTTCGTACCGTATATCGGTTACAAATTCAGCGACAGTGTCATCCTCAACACCGAACTCGAATTCGAACACGGCGGCGAAGAGGTCGCGATCGAATT
>JALWNV010000030.1 GCA_027083665.1 Helicobacteraceae bacterium | reverse complement strand
GGCGGGATGAAAGTCTCGGCCTGCTCGTGACGCAAAAAGGAACGATCCGGCTTCCGCTGATCGGAACGCAGAAGATCGCCGGGATGACGGAAGACGAGGCGGCGGATTACCTGATCAAACAGTATCAGAAATATCTGCGCAATCCCTATGTGACCGTCGAGATTATGAATCAGCGTATTTATGTGCTGGGGGAAGTCAAATCCCCCGGTGTTGTTCAGGTGACCAACGGAACGATGAACCTCGTCGAGGCGATCGCCCGTACGCACGATCTGACGGATTATGCGGACCGAACCAATATCAAGATTATTCGCGGCGATCTCCGAAAACCGGAGGTGCGTGTGGTAGACCTGACGCATATGTCGGCGATCAGCATCACGAGTCTTTATCTGAAGCCCAACGATATCGTCTACGTGCAGCCGAGGGAGATGAAAGGCTACAATATGGCTTTCAACGAGATCGCGCCGCCGTTTCAGCTTCTCTCGGCAATGCTGCAGCCGTTCGTCAACGTAGTCTATCTCTCGAAAGCGCTGGAGTAGCCGATGCAATCCGTACCGAATCCGCCCGTCGAAGAGGATGAGATTGACCTGAAAGAGGTTTTTGAAACCCTGCGCCGATACAAGGTCGCGATTATGCTGTTTGCCGTGACATTCATGATCGCGGCGGCGGTATATGCCTATTTCAAGCCCAACGTTTATGCGGCCGCCGCAAGTATCGAGCTCAAGGCAGAGAAGTACTGGGGAAGCCGGGCGACGGACTTCATGACACAGGCCTTTACCGGGGGCGAGGCGAATCTCGACAATGAACAGTTTATCCTCAAGTCCCGTTTTCTCGCCGAAAAGGCGCTGGAGTATCTCGATATCGGTACCCGCTATTTCGTCAAGCGTCATCTGCGCGAAAAAGAGCTTTACAAAACGTCACCTTTTGTGGTCAATGCGTTTTTTATCGAGAAAAACGCCTACGGTGTCCGGATGAAACTGATTCCCGAAGGAGACGAAACGTTTACACTGAAGATCGACCCTCCGTCGGCATGGAGTCTGCGGGGACTATTGCGGATGGCCGGCATTCTGCCGCCGCCGGAACATCAGCCGATCACCTACGAGGGGCACCACCGTTTCGGCGAAACGATCGCGACGCCGTGGTTCAAGATCCGTATCGACCGGCTGTCGCAAATGCAGGCATCCGAGTACAGCTTTTCCGTCACTCCGAACAAAGAGATGTGGAAGATGATCCAAGGAGGCGTGTCGACCTCGTTGGCCTCGAAAATGGGCTCGATTTTGCAATTGACCTACGAAGACAGCGTGGCGCTGCGGGCGAAAGAGGTGGCCAATGCGCTGACGAAAGCCTATTTGCAGCAGGAGATCGAGATCAAAACGGCCGAAGCGGACCGTACGCTCAAGTTTATCGATCAGCAGCTTGCCGCGATCGACGAGGCGCTCAAGGCTTCACAGGGCAATCTTGAAAAATTCAAACAGGGCAATATTGTTGTCGATATCTCCGAAAAGGCGTCGATGACAGCCGAAAAACTGAGTGATTATGAGAGCAAACTGCAAGAGCTCGAGATCGAACAGACGGTATTGTCGAACCTGCAGCAGTACATCATGAACAATGACGACATCAGCGGAATCACGCTGGGGGCGACCGGCTTCGCCGATGCGGGACTGATCAAGATGATCTCCGAACTCAAGGAGAAAACGGTCGAACGCAAGATGCTGCTGACGGAATTCACCGAAATGCACCCCGATGTCATCAAGCTTTCCGAAGTGATCAATTCCCTGCGCAGTTCGATTCTGTTTACGATCAAAAGCTCGCTCTCGGTGCTGCAGCAGCGCAAGCAATCGCTGACGAAGATTATCGACAGCTACAAAGCCTCGCTGGCGCAGCTTCCCGAGCAGGAACAGAAGCTGGCGAATCTGACACGGACGGCGATGGTCAACGAGAAGATTTACAGCTTTTTGCTCGAGAAACGGGCCGAGACGGCGATTTTGCGGTCGTCGACCGTCTCCAAGACCCGGGTGATCGACAAGGCGATGCTGCCCGAGTTTCCGGTAAAACCGAAGCGTTCGCTCATCGTCATTGTCGGGTTGATTCTCGGGCTGATCGTCGGGATCGCCTACGCTTTCTTGCGCGAATTTATCGATAATACCGTCAAGAGCAAGGAAGATATCGAACGGCTGACGCATATCCCGCTGTACGGGGTGATTCCCGAAGTGCACGGCAAGAAGTTCGGTTCGGTTTTTCTGGAGGCGTTTCGGACGCTGAGGACCAATCTGGAGTTTATGCGCAGCGATAAACGCTACCAGAGTATCGTCGTGACGTCGACGGTCTCGGGTGAGGGTAAGACGACCGTCGCGGCGAATCTTGCCGTCATCCTCGCCAAAGGCGGCAAGAAGGTGGTTGTCGTGGACCTTGATATGCGCCGGGCGAAATTGAGCGAGTACTTCGAGCTCAAAAACGACAAGGGGATCAGTACGCTGCTCAGCCGAAAAAGCATGCTCGACGAGGTGATTCAGCACTCTTCCAAAGAGGGGGTGGACATTATCGCGGCCGGACCGACACCGCCGAATCCTTCGGAACTGATCATGTCTGATTACGCCAAAGAGATCATGGATATTCTGCGCGGGCGCTACGACTACATTATCCTTGACACTCCGCCGGTCGGACTGGTGACCGATGCCGCCATCTTGATGCATAATGCGGATGCGTCGCTGCTCGTCGTCAAATACGGCTATACGAAAAAAGAGTTCGTCAAAAGTCTTGACCGGATGGTGCAGGATCATCAGGTCGAGCATGTCGGTATCGTTCTCAACGGCGTCGATATCAACAAGAATTACGGATACGGGTACGGATACGGATACAAATACGGCGGATCGAAATATTATACCCGGGATTGAGCAGGGGAGTTAGAGCCTGTCGTTGAGCAGGGTGTTTTTTTCGCAGACGTTTGCGACAATACCGCTTTTAAGTGCCGCGGTGAGCGCGTCAATATGACGACGGTGATGCGTATCGCTTCCGAGGTAGTCGATCCATCCTTCATGCATGATCCGTCGCGCAGTTTTTTGAACCGCTTTGGAGTAGAAGCCGCCGAGGGAGTTGATGTTGACCTGGAAACGAACGCCGCGCTCTTTGAGCTGCCGGTACCTTTCGAAGTGTTCGTGCAAAAACAGATAGCGTTCGGGATGTGCCAGAACCGGAGTGTAGCCGCTGCTTTGCAGCTCGAAAACGATTGTATCGAGCTGCGGCGGTTCGATGATGTAGGACATTTCGAAGAGGACTTCGTTTTTTCCGAATGTGAGCAACTCTCTTTTAGCGATAAGTTCGGCGAAGTGTTCGTCGAGGTAGTATTCGGAAGCGGCGTCGACGCTGATATCGATCTGTGCCTCTTCGAGGGCCTTTCGCAGGGTCCCGAGGCCATCGAGGATCGTCCGCCGATCGTTGGGATAGCGGTGTGACATCGTATGCGGTGTCGTGATCAGTTTTCGGTAGCCGAGTGTGTGCAGTGTCCGGATCAGTTTCAGCGATTCGCCGAGGGTCTTGGCACCGTCGTCGATTCCGGGGATAAGATGCGAGTGCAGGTCGGTCCGCAGCGTTATCGGCTCTCTTTGTCTGCGTCTGAAAAGTCCGGATAGTTTCTGAATCATCGCTGCAATGATAGCGAAAAATGTTTCGGTGCGGGTAAAGCGCAGGCGTCGTCCGCATTTTGGATTTGGATAAAAAATGCCCTTAACGTTAATGTAACGTTTGTATGATAGGATGAAAAAATGATTCGAAAGTCGCAATCGCTGCTGCTGTCGGTATTGCTGCATGGTCTGATCGGGGCGGCTTTCATCGTATTTATCGTTCCGAAGATGACGTCGGTGCTCAGCAGTGCGCCGGCACACCGCTATAAGATTGTCCTGAGCCGAGTTGCAGCGGTCTCTCCGGCGGCGGTAACGATTGAAAAGCCTGCTGCCGCGGTGAAACCGGAAACGAAGCCCCGGCCGGCGGTCAGACCGAAACCCGTTGCTGCGAAACCGAAGCCGAAAGCGGTCCGGCATGTCATTTCCAAACCGAAACCGCTCAAAAAACCGCTTCCGAAACCGAAACCGAAAACGGTACCGGAGCCGCGGCCGGATGTGCCGCCGCCGGTCGAAGCGGAACCGAGCGAACCGGGGGCTCCGGCGGTATCGGTGCAGCCGAAAAGGAAGGAATCGGCGCCGGCACCGCAGCCGACGGTATCGGCATCAGCCCAAACGCATGCACACAACACTGCGGAGCCCGTCGTGCAGACGCAGAGGGATTATCTCAATCAGCATCTGGCAAAAATTGTCGCACTGCTTCAGGAGAATCTCTACTATCCGAGGATGGCGCGCAAACGCCGTATTGAAGGCGAGGTGCTGGTCGCATTTCGTCTCGAGTGCGACGGTACGGTACACGATCTTCATATCAAGCGTCATGCACGGCAGATCCTTGACCGGGCTGCAGTCGAGACGGTGGCGTCGCTGTCGGGAAAACTGCCGCATCCGAAAAATACGCTCTCGATCGAGGTGCCGATCCGTTTTGTTCTGCATTGATATCCGTTTCGCATTCGGAGCGGAGGGACAAGCCGATACATGCTAAAATGCTTCTATTACTATATGAACGAAGGACTTTAATGAAATCCCATACCCTTTTGATGCCGCTGGATATGCATCTGCATCTGCGTGACGGCGTAATGCTCGAGACGGTGGCGCCGCTAAGCTCCTACAGCTTCAGCGGAGCGGTTATCATGCCCAACCTTGTACCTCCCGTCACGAGCAAAGAGGAACTTGTTGCTTACAAAGAGCGCATCCTGAATGCGACGGGCAATCGGGTGAATCACGAAGACGAACTGGATTTCGAAATGATGGATATGGACTATTTCGAGCCGATGATGACGCTGTTCTATCAGCACTACCCCCGGGAGTTTCTCGAGGATGTGCGTGATGAAATTTTTGCAATCAAGCTCTACCCGGCCGGAATCACGACCAATTCCGAAGGCGGAGTGAGCTCGTTTGATCTCGATATGATGCGCCCGACGCTCGAGGCGATGGCGGCGCTGGAGATCCCGCTTCTGATTCATGGAGAGACGGAGGGGTTCGTAATGGACCGTGAAGCGGAGTTTATGCCGATTTACGGGATGCTGGCAAAGCACTTTCCGAATCTGAAAATCGTGATGGAACATATCACGACCAAGTCGGCGGTGGAGATGCTCGACAAATATCCGAATCTCTATGCGACAATCACGCTGCACCATCTTCTTATCACACTCGATGACGTTGCCGGCGGCATGCTGCGTCCGCATCTGTTCTGCAAGCCGATTGCCAAGCGCCCGGAAGACCGCGAAGCGCTGCTTTCAGCGGCGCTCGACGCCCATCCGAAAGTGATGTTCGGTTCGGATTCCGCTCCGCATCCGAAAGATAAAAAAGAGGCATGCGGCTGTGCGGCTGGGGTGTTCACCGCGCCGATCGCCCTGCAGGTATTGTGCGAGCTGTTTGATCGGCACGGCAAGCTGGAGAACCTTCAGGCGTTCGTCAGTGACAATGCCCAGAATATCTACGGCCTTTGTCCGGAATTCAAGGAAGTCACCCTTGTCGAACGTCCGTTTACCGTGCCGTCGCATTACGGGACGGTCGTGCCGATGTTCGCCGGCGAGACGATCGGCTGGAGTATCGAGGAAGTGATGTGAAAGCGTTTTCGGCGCACGGAAGGGTAAATAGTGAACGGTGAACGATGAAGTGAGTGCGACTGTATTGCTGCTGGAGGATGATCTGTTGCTGGGCGAGACGATCGTAGACCTGCTTGAAGAGGAGGGTTACGGGGTGCACCACTGCCGTCACGGGCAAGAAGCGCTCGACGCGACGTACGACACACGGTTCGATCTCTATCTGCTTGATATCAACGTCCCGCAGATTGACGGGGTATCGTTGCTGCGCGAACTGCGGCAGGCCGAGGATATGACGCCGGCTATTTTCCTCACCTCTTATTCCCAAAAAGAGAAACGGTTCGAAGGGTTCGAGAGCGGAGGGGACGACTATATCACCAAGCCTTTCGATAACGATGAGCTGCTGTGGCGTATCCGTGCGCTGCTGCGACGCAGCGGGGTGAATACCCCGTGCAACGGTAACCTTTGCATCGATGAGGAACATGCGACAATCCTGATGGACGGTACGCCGCTTGAGCTGACGAAAAAAGAGTACGACCTGCTTCGACTGCTGCTGCGTCATCAGGGCAAGACCGTGACCAAAGCGATGATCGCGGAGGTATTGTGGCCCGGTGCGGATGAGGGAAGCGAAGGTGCATTGCGGGTGTATGTCAACCGAATCAAGCATCTCATCGGCGCGGAGCATATCGAAAATATCCGCGGGATAGGATACCGGCTTGTTCCGTAACTTTTTTTTCGCCATCACACTTTTTTATGTCGTATCGCTGTTGACGGTGGTATCGGGGGTCTTTATTTTTCAGCATCAGTTTGCCGTCGATTCGCTGTGGCGGGTGCTGCTCATGGCGCTGCCGGCGGCGCTTTTGCTGGGTTGGATATTGTCGAAACTGGCGATCGAACCGCTGGTAAGCCATTTCGAGACGCTGGAGCGTTTTTCGAAAGAGACGCTGCATGAGCTTAATATTCCCATCAGTACGATCACGACCAATACCCAAATGCTGAAAAAAAGCTGCGATGATGACCGTGCACGCAAACGTATCGGCCGTATCGAGGCCGCTTGCGAGTTGCTGCGTTCGCGCTACGATGAGCTCGATTATCTGATCAAGCGCCAGATGCAGCGTGAACAGATCGAGACGATACAAATTGACACCGTCGTAAAAGAGCGAGTGGAGTTTTTGCGCGAGATCTACTCCGGCCACCGGATCGTTTGTGATTTAGAACCCATTAGCCTGAAACTCGATAAAATGGGCTTCATAAAAGTTGTGGACAACCTGATCGACAATGCGGTCAAGCACTCTCCGGCGGGGTCGATGATCAGGGTGAAGCTGCGCGGGCACGAGCTGCAGATTGCCGACGAGGGCCGGGGGATGGACGAAGTGGAGCTGTTTCGGATTTTCGACCGTTATTATCAGAGCGATGAAAGCCTCCCCGGATTCGGTATCGGACTGGATCTGGTTAAGCGTTACTGCGACCGTCACCGGATCGCACTTGCGATCGATTCGGCTCCGCAGGAGGGAACGACCGTGATATTGAAATTTTTGGAGGGTAGTGATTGATGCAGACCAATATACTGGAACTGGCCGAGGAGATACTGGATTACGGGGTGATGGGGACACTGCTTGTCATGAGCGTCGTGGCACTTTGGCTTTTTATCGAGCGGATGATGTACTACAAGAGTGTCGAACTGGAAAAATACGAGAACAAAGAGCTGCTCGAGCTTGATCTCAGCGATAACCTTTCGACCATTTCCGCCATCGGGGCGAACGCGCCCTATGTAGGGCTTCTGGGAACGATCCTCGGGATTATGATCACGTTTTACAGTCTGGGCGAGATCGGAACGGTCGATACCAAAAAGGTTATGACGGGCCTCGCGCTCGCGCTCAAAGCGACGGGGTTCGGGATCCTTGTCGCGATACCGGCCATCGCGTTTTACACGATTGCCTTGCGCAAGATGGAGCGGCTGATCGCCTATTGGGATGCAGGACGTACCAAATCCGGCGGGGCCGATGAAGCGTAAGAAGTTTGACCAGATCAACGTTATTCCGCTGATCGACATTTTATTGGTACTGCTGGTTATGGTCATCACGACGGCGACGTTTATTAAGCAGGGTGTTTTGCCGGTCGATTTGCCCGAAGCGAAGTCATCGGACAAAAAAGAGGAGAAAAAAGAGGTCGATATCTACGTCACGAAAGACGGAAAATACCATCTCGACAAAACACCGATCAGTGTGGCGG
>JALWNV010000029.1 GCA_027083665.1 Helicobacteraceae bacterium | reverse complement strand
CCTGCAGGCCGAGTACGACTTCGTACTGTGCGAGGGGCTCGCGGACGAACATCTCGCGCAGCTGATTGACTTCGACCTCAACGTCGAAATCGCCAAGAACTTCGCCGCACCCGTTATCGGCGTGCTTTCCGCCAAAGGCCTCTCCCTGCACGATCTGCGTGAGACGCTGCGCCTGTGGCACCTGGCCATCACCAAACAGGGCGCGGAGCTCTTCATGCTTTTCGCCAACCGCTGCGAACGGACGCTGTACGAAACGTATCGCGGGGACAACAGCCTCCGGCCCTCCGCCGCGATCCCGGTCGTGTTGCTGCCCGATGTCAAAGATCTCGACCGGCCGAACGTGCATCAGATCGTTCAGGACCTCGGGGCGGAGGTGCTGATCGGAAAACCCGAGCAATTGCAGCGCCTGACCGGAGACCCCCGTATCGCCGCCATGCATCTGGAACATTTTCTCGCACGCATCCAAACCGACGACCTCATCATCGCTCCCGCGGACCGTTCCGATATCATTCTCGGAGCGATGGTCGCAAACTATGCCGACAATTTTCCCGCCGTCAGCGCCATTTTACTCACCGGCGACCTGACTCCGGCTCGCACGCTGATGGCGCTGATACGGGGTATCGAGGCGATTCATATCCCTTTGCTGCACCTCGGTGCCGATACGATGGAGACCGCACTGGCCGTCGGCAGACTGCCCGCGCGTATCGACGCCCATGCCCCGAAGAAAATCGCAACGGCGCTGGGCGTTTTCCATGCCGATGTCGACGCCGACGCCATTGGCGAGCGGATTGCGGCCGCCGCCGCCGACATCGTCACCCCCGCCATGTTCGAATACCGTCTGCTTTCCAAGGCCGCCGAAGCGAAAAAACGGATCGTTCTGCCCGAAACGGAAGATGAAAGAATTCTGCGCGCCGCCGATATCCTGCTGCGCCGCCGCGCCGTTGATATCGTCCTGCTCGGCAACCGTGAAAAAATCCTCGCACGCGCGGCGGCGCTGGGGATCGACCTGCGGCACGCCCTTTTCGTCGACCCCGAAGACGAAGCGCATCGGAAACAGCTCGCCAGAAACTACTACCGACTGCGCAAACACAAAGGGATGACCCTCGAAGCCGCGTACGACGCCATGAGCAACGCCACCTTGTTCGCCACGATGATGGTCTATGAAGACGAGTGCGACGGGATGGTCAGCGGGGCGACACACACCACCCGCGAAACGATACTTCCCGCCCTGCAGACGATCAAAACCCGCCCCGGCTACACCATCGTCTCAAGCTGTTTCTTCATGTGCTTCGATACCCGGGTACTGGTCTATGCCGACTGCGCCGTCAATCCCGACCCCGACGCCGCCGAACTCGCCCAGATCGCCGTGGCTTCGGCGGAAACGGCGCAGCGTTTCGGTATCGAGCCGCGTATCGCCATGCTCTCGTACTCCACGGGCGATTCGGGCAAAGGCGCCGATGTCGAGAAGGTGCGCGAAGCGACGAAGATAGCGAAAAAACTCCGTCCCGACCTGCTTATAGAGGGTCCCATCCAGTATGACGCGGCTATCGATATGAACGTCGCGAAAAAGAAGCTGCCAAATTCCAAAGTTGCCGGCAGAGCGACCGTCTTCATCTTTCCCGATTTAAACACCGGCAACAACACCTACAAAGCGGTGCAGCGCTCCTCGGGCGCTATCGCCATCGGTCCCGTTTTGCAGGGGCTGAAAAAACCGGTAAACGACC
>JALWNV010000028.1 GCA_027083665.1 Helicobacteraceae bacterium | reverse complement strand
GGCATAATACCCCTCCAGTACCATGATAAATCTGCCGTTGTCGCCGTATCCCATATCGGCATAGTGCTCGAGGATTTTGAAGGTGTACCCGCCGCCGAGTGAATGCCCCATCACCCCGATACGCGTCGTGTCCAGCTTGGGGAGTATGCCGTTGGCGGCATCGAGCATTTTGTCCATATTGGCGAAAACATTGTCCCATGCATGTTTGGCATAGATGACGCAGTATCCGTGGCCGGCAATAAAGGTCAAAAGGGTTTCATAATCTTTCGAGTCGGCGGAACCGTACCCGGATGCGAAGAAAACAACGGGTACCTTGTTGCCGTCGGGGATATCCGCAGGGCAGTACGCCGTCGTCATATTGGCGTCCACTTCATCATGACGCATTACGGGATGAGAACCGGGCCGACCGTAAACCGCCGGTTTCGCCGCAGGGACAAAGGTCAGGATATCCCCTACGAATATCGGTACGAGGGTGTCTTTGTTTACCGTATCCGACAGGAGGGTGATTGCGGCAAAAGCCACTATTGCAATCCATTTCATCATGACTCCATCCATTCGGCACTTTTGACGTGGATGCCTTTTTCTGATTGTAGCATAATCCTGTATTCCAACAATCCAAAATGCCTCGTTGGAAAAGAGAAGAGAAGAAAATCATTTATCTGAAAGGTATTTTTTCGTGAGGGAGCTATAAAGACCAACCTACGCGAGCGCCTGAAGCCGCCTGAGATCGTCAGGAACGATCTTCAAAGTGTCGAGGCCAACGATATGGATAAAATGCCGGCTGAGATCGAGGATAGGTTGAAGTCGTAACGATATTTTGATATAATCACAACAGAGCAGATGTAAGTCTCAAGAGGAAGAGCGGCTTCCGTTGCTGGAAGCGTTGTGCAGGCTTCGAGTGCCTGCCATCTGCTATAAAATGTCTTCGTAAAATTTATCGTTCAAATTCGCCTCTTTTACTAAACCTGCGGTCAAAATATAGTTCTTGACGGTTTTCCCGGTTTTATAGTTCGGCTGCACTACTATTTTAACCCACTTATCTTTTTCAAGGTTAGAAAAATATAGGATATTCTTCTTTTTCTGATCATACTTTATAACTGACCGGCTGTGCAGTATCCTATACATGTCCAATATAACTTCATCAGGCGCCGCTTTTCCAAGCCTAATCTTCACATCTCTTACAATATGTCTATACTTTGAAACACTAAGGTGTATCTCATTGCTATTGATGAAAACATTCTCTTCTTTTAGTTTCGCTATAACGTTGTCGGAAAAATACGCTATATGAACTTTTCGGCCAGTTCCGAAACACTGAGGCGTTCGCCTTCGTTCAGACGCTGCAGAATAATGATCAGTCGTGTCAATATTTTGTCGTAATCGTGTTTCATGCTCAAAATCAAAATCGATTGAAAAATGTTACACACACTCTAACATGCAATAGTTTGATTTTTACTTTAGGGTAGCTGAAAGGATGTACGGAAGCGGTTATGGCGGAGTTGTGTTGCAGAAGAAAACAAAAAAAGGGAAAAAGAGACACCGTCTCGGTGACGGTGCATGAAGAGGAGGGCCTAGTTCTTGTCCTTATCGACGATCTTGTTGGCTTTGATCCACGGCATCATCGCGCGCAGGCGCTCGCCGGTAACCTCGACCGGATGGGCCGCAAGATTATTGCGCTCGGCGTTCATACGCGGGTAGCCCGCCTGACCTTCGAGGATGAAATCCTTGGCAAATTTACCGTTTTGGATTTCCTTGAGAACTTCACGCATCGCTTTTTTCGACTCTTCGTTGATAACGCGCGGGCCGCTGACCATATCGCCGTACTCCGCCGTGTTCGAGATGGAGTAGCGCATATCCTTGATACCGCCTTCGAAGATCAGGTCGACGATCAGCTTCATCTCGTGCAGGCACTCGAAGTAAGCCATCTCTTCCGGATAGCCCGCTTCCGTCAGCGTTTCGAAACCGGCCTGGATCAGGGCGGAAACCCCGCCGCACAGCACCGCCTGCTCACCGAAGAGATCCGTTTCGGTCTCGTCTTTGAACGTCGTTTCGATGATCCCCGTCCGGCCCCCGCCGATGGCGGACGCATACGACAGCGCCAAGGCTTTCGTCTTGCCGCTCGGATCCGCCGCCACCGCGATCAGGTCGGGAATGCCGCCGCCTTTGACGAATTCGCTGCGGACCGTATGGCCCGGCGCTTTGGGCGCGACCATCATCACATTGATGTCGGCTGCCGGCTTGATACGGCCGTAGTGGATGTTGAACCCGTGGCCGAACGCGATTGTCGCCCCCGCTTTGAGGTTCGGGGCGATCTCGTCGGCGTAGATCTCCGCCTGATTTTCGTCCGGAAGCAAAATCATGACGACATCCGCCGCCGCACTCGCCTCGGCGACCGTCATCACTTTGAAGCCCTTGGCTTCCGCTTTCGCCCAGCTCGATCCGCCCTTGCGCAGGCCGACGACGACTTCGACACCGCTGTCGCGGAGGTTTTCCGCATGGGCGTGCCCCTGCGAACCGAAACCGATCATCGCGACCGTTTTGCTTTTGATAATGTTGATATCGCAATCTTTGTCATAGTAAACATTCAATGCCATCGAAATATCCCTTGGTGCGGCACATGCTGCGCCGCGAAAATTTTGCGCCATTGTATCGAAATAAGGTAAAAGAGCAGTTTAGATGAACCTTAGAGCAGCACGTTTAATGGCCGATTTAGTCTAACGATATCCCTGCATGGTACAATTGCCGCAAAAAACAGACGGATATCATGAAAAAATTCAACCTGATAAAAGAGATCATCTCCATCGAAAAGCCTCCGTTTATGGCTGCGATCAATTCGGCGAAGCCCTTTGGCATCACGATCGAAGGCGAGATCGTCACGCCCCCGTACGAGAGCGACAAGCGCTATATTTTCCAAGGCAGCGTCAGCCGTCCCGCACCCTCTCCCATGATGCCCGCGAAGCAACCGGGCCTGGCCGAGCTGCTCGGCGGCAAGATGCAGGTCGTCGAGGTCGAAGACCGTATCCTGATCAAAGCCGCCGGCAACTGGCAGGAGATCATCCGTTACAATCTTCCCAACGCCGACTACGACGACACGACCGGTGACGGAGTCGACGAATTCACCGACAGCGAGCTCGAAACGATCGGCTGGCATGCCGCGGAATTCGGTATCACCTACCGCGAACTCGTCGATATCATCGAAGATCATTGCGACGGGCTGCTGCTTTGCATCGAGCGCGAAGGAGAAAACTACCAATTCAGCGGTATGGGGTTTATCGACGATATGCCCTGTGCGCGCACACGCTGTTTCGATCACTGCGTCCGGCGTATCACCGAAACCCTCGAAAAAGATGCAAGCTACACCGAAGCGAACCTCACCGGCGACGAAAAAGAGGCGCTGGCGTTTTTCGGGGTTACACTCCCAGATAGCGCTGCAGGATGATCATCGCCGAGAGCGAATCCACCCGGCCGTCGCGTTTGTAACGGATATCGCCGCGCATCAGCGCTTCGGCTTCGAGCGAGCTATCGCTTTCGTCCTGATAGTGCAGCGGCGCGTCGTAATCGACGAGATTCATGAAATGCGCGACGCGGCGCCGCATCTCCGCCTCGCTCGATCCGCCCATGGGGATTCCGATAACGACGGACTTCACGCCCCACTCTTTC
This sequence comes from Helicobacteraceae bacterium, assembly GCA_027083665.1. Classification (GTDB taxonomy): domain Bacteria; phylum Campylobacterota; class Campylobacteria; order Campylobacterales; family Sulfurimonadaceae; genus Thiomicrolovo. The sequence continues at coordinate 4,288 of JALWNV010000028.1, read as the reverse complement.
AGTACTTCCCGTACCGCAGCCGAAGCCTGGTTGCGGTTTTTACGCTCCACCGCAGGCAGCGGAGTCGCCATACTGCCGTCCATCGATATCGCCAGGCCGATCCGCTTGAGCCCGAGATCGATCGCCGCGACCGGCACCCCTTCACCCTTCACCCTTCGCCCTTCACTATTCACTATTCACTATTCACCGCCGCAAAGCAGCTTATTTCCCAAGACAAAAACTGCCGAACATTTTGTCGAGCATCTCATCGTTCTCGAACGGACGGGTGATCGACGCCATCGCATGAACGGCTTCGGTGATATGAAACGAAAACAGCTCCAGTTCCTGATCCTGCAACGGTTCTTTCGATGCCTCGATCGCCTCGAGCGCACGGGAGACGGCTTCATTTTGACGCAATGAGATCAGCATGACCTCGTCAGAGACGTTTTGCGAATCCATCATCCTCTCCAGCGCTCCGATCAGTTCGGAAGTGTCCGTCTTGCAGCTGAGCCGTATCGGCGAATACGCTTTGAGCATCGACAGGTCGAACCGCTGCGGCAGGTCCGCCTTGTTGACGACGACAATAAACTCCCGATCGCCACGGTGTCCGCGTATCAGTTCAAGAATTGCGCTATCCTCGTCGTCGGCCGGGCGGCTGCCGTCAAACAGAACGATGACGATATCACTCTCTTCGACCGCCGCCATGGAGCGTTCGATCCCGATACGTTCGATCTCGTCCCCGGCCTCGCGGATACCCGCCGTATCGACAATACGGATCAAGTGCGTTCCGATTCGGACCTGTTCCTCGATCGTATCGCGCGTCGTACCGGCGATATCGCTGACGATAGCACGGTTGTAATTGAGCAGGTTGTTCAGCAGCGAGCTTTTTCCGACATTGGGTTTGCCGATAATGGCGACTTTGAAGCCCTGCATCAGTCCCCGGCGGCGGCGACTCGCCTCCAGTGTCCGGCGAAGATCCGCCGCAAGCGTATCGAGCTTGTCCGTCATCTGACGCACCAGGTCTTCGGGCAGGTCCTCTTCGGCATAGTCGATAGAGACCTCCGAATAGGCCAGGATCTCCAACAGCGCATCGCGCCCGTTTTCGACGAATTCCCGCAGGCTCCCTTTCATCTGCCGCGCGAGAATTTTCGCGGCATCTTCGCTTTTGGCTTCGATGAGCTGTGCGATCGCCTCCGCCTCGGTCAGGTCGATACGGCCGTTGATAAAAGCACGCTTGCTGAACTCGCCCGGCTCCGCCAGACGGGCACCGGCATCGCGGACCGCTTTGAGCACGGCTTCGGCGACGATCTGTCCGCCGTGGCACTGCAGCTCGACGACATCCTCGCCCGTAAAACTGTGCGGACCTTCGAAAAAAAGCACGATCGCTTCGTCGATCAGAATGCCTTCGGAATCATAAAGCGGATAGAGATGAGCATGGCGCTTTTTGAGGGGACGGCCTTTTGTCAGAGCATCCGCGACAGTGCAGGCACCGTCACCGCTGAGACGGATGATGGCAATAGAGCCGACGCCGTGCGCCGTCGCGATCGCGGCAATCGTGTCCGTCATACCTAAGCCCTGTTCAATAGGGATATTCCGGCAAACGGAGGAACAAACACTTCAATCACCAAATTTCAAATCCCCTTTCCGCTTCCCTTTTTTTCCGCTTCAATAATTGTGATAGTCATTGATGATGATGTATTTCCCGCCGTCGCGGGTCGAGCGGATCGCAACATATTTGTCATGGTAGCGTTCGCGCAGCTGCTTGAGTGCGATCTGAACCAGAACGCCGTCAAGCACGCGGGTCTGGGCGTGTCCGTCGCGGTCGATACTCTCGCAGACCCCCGTCAGATAGCGGGCGATCGACTCTTCCTGGTTTTGCAGAAACTCCGCAATCTCCAGGCGCAGCTGCAGCTGGTACTCGGCATTGATCCAGTTGAAAATCATATAAGAAAGCGCCTTGTAGCGGTAGCCTTCCTTCCCGATCAGAAGCGCGGCATCCTCGCCGTTGAATTCGATCAGAAGGGTATTGTCGTCATAAGGGCGGACATCGATGGCATCGAGTTCGAAACAGAGTGTGGAAAAGAGACGGTTGATCTTTTCTTTCACCTCTTCCGCAATCACTTCGAGATCATCGGAAGACTCCGTGTAGTAGCTGTCGTCTTCGTACACCTCCTCGTACTCCCGCACATCATCCTCAGAAAAATTCTCTTCAGCCGCAACCGGTTCGGAACGCTCTTCAAAACGCTCGGGCCGGGATTCCGATACCGGCACCTGTTCCGAAACCGCCGCTTTCTCTTTGGCTACGATGACGGCCTTTTGGCTCAAAAACCCCAAAAAACCTTTTTTCGGCTGCTGAACCACGACGATATCGAGCTCTGTCACCGAGCAGTCAAAATGTCTCGCGGCCTCTTCGTACGCCGCTTCAAGTGTCTGAGCCTCGATCTTTTTCATGACTTGCTACCGTCCTCGTCATGTGCTTTTTCTTCAAGATGCGCCGCATGGCGCGCCGCTTTGATCACCGCATACTTTTTGTTGACCATATACTGCTGCGCGATCGACAACAGGTTGTTCGTCAGCCAGTACAGCACCAGCCCCGACGGGAACGTGATGAAAAAGAACGTAAAGACGACCGGCAGATACTTGAATATCTTCTCCTGCATCGGATCGGTAAAATTGTTCGGTGTCATGCGCTGCTGCACATACATCGAGGCGCCCATCAGGATCGGCAGGATATAGGTCGGATCCATTCTCGAGAGATCGTCAATCCACAATATCCAGCCCGCACCCTGCAGTTCGACGGCGTTGAGCAGAACACGATAGATCGCGAAAAAGACCGGAATCTGCAGCAGCAGCGGCAGACAGCCTCCGAGCGGATTGGCTCCGTGTTTCTTGTACAGCTCCATCGTCGCCGCGTTCATCCGCTGCGGATCGCCTTTGTACTTCTCGCGGAGTTCTTTAATCTTCGGTGCGAGATCTTTCATCTTCTGCATCGACAGCATCCCCCGGTAGGTCAGCGGATAGAGAACAAGACGGATCATCACAACCAGTGCGATGATCGCCCAGCCCCAGTTGCCGAAGATCCCGTGCAGCCACAGCAAAACGCTGAAGAGAGGTCTGGCCGCCCAGGTGAACCAGCCGTACTCGATCGCATGCGTCAAGACGGGATCGATCGATTTGAGAAGCCGGTAGTCTTTCGGCCCGATGTAGCCTTTGAACGCCAGTGAGTCACCCGCCTCGAGGTAGGCGACGGGATTGTCGTTGCGGTCACGGTCGACATTGACGACGATATCGGGATCGAGCCCGAAAAAGATCGTGGCGAAATACTGATCAAACGCCGAAAGCAGTTTGACGTCGCGAAACGAACTGCGTCCTTCGACATCTCCGTCTTGAAAAATATTGGAAACACCGTCGGCCGTATAGACCATGACGCCGTGCACCGCCATGACCATCTGGCCTTTGTGTTCGGCATGCTGTCCGACATAGACGAAATAGCGCACCGGCTTCGAAAGCCCGATCTTGACGTCGTAATGGCTGTCGGCATAAAATGTCAACGTTTTCGTCACCGTCAGATTCGACAGCCGCTGCGTCAATGTCACGACCCGCTGCATCGCCCCGTCGAGAGAAACGGTATGGACATCGCTCATATAGGCGGTCTGCAGGGCCTCCTTGTTCAGCGCCTCGTCCGCAAAACGGATAAACAGCGGCTGAGCCCCCTCCTGCGCGACCAGTTCCGTCGGTTTACCGTCGACATAGTACTTCTCGTCCTTGAGGACTTTCGAAGCGATACGGCCCAGTGTATCGATTTTGAGCGAGAAATGCTGCGAATCGATACTGACAAGCGTCGTCGCGTCTTTGTCGGCAACCTTTTCCGCCGCGGAAACCTCATGCCCCACTTCGGCGGCGGGAACCGCTTTCCGCCCTTCAGTCGCCGCCGCCGTTCTCGTTGCAGCGGCCTGTCCGCTTGCATTGACATCACTTCCGACCGGTTTCGGCGGGAAAATCGCACTGTAAACGATAAAAAACACAAAAGAAAGAACGACGGCGAGAATCAGCCGCTGGTTCGCACTCATTTTTTCAAACACACGTTAGCCTTTATAAGAAAAATTTTTGATGAGATAAAAACGGTCATCCGTTTTCGGAACGAGCCAGTACTTTATCCTATTTAAGGTTAAATTCTGCGGATTTTTCCGCAATTTTGAAACCTCGACATAATCTATTCCTCCCGGAAACATTTGATTGCACGTCAGGATCCGTTTTGTCGAATAAAATACGGCGGAAAAAAGCGGGTTTTGTTCGAACTGCTGGCGGG
>JALWNV010000027.1 GCA_027083665.1 Helicobacteraceae bacterium | reverse complement strand
CCTCCTTCGAGACGGTCGAACTGTTTCATCTCTTTGATCAGTGCCGCGGGCGACACGACGACGCCGTTGCCGATGATATTGACGGCATCGGGGTTGAGCACGCCCGAGGGGATCAGGTGCAACGCGTATTTCACTCCGTCGACCCAGATGGTATGCCCCGCATTGTGCCCGCCCTGATAGCGGGCGACCGCATCGTACTTTTGCGCCAGAAGATCGACGATCTTCCCTTTGCCTTCGTCCCCCCACTGGATTCCGACGATCAAATCTGCTTTTTTCATTTTACTTTCCCTTTATACTCCGGCTTCAAGCAGCGCATCGGTATAGAGCGCGAAGCCGACGGAGGTTACTTCTTCATTTTTATAGCGTCCGCCGCGGGCATAGACGTCGTTGCCCTCGATCACACGGAAATAGAGCTCGTCATAGTAGAGCATCTTGGCGTAGTACAGCGGCGCGACGACCGTTTTGCCGTACGGAACGGTTTCGCACAGCTCCTTGATCTTCTGCAGTTCGGAGCGGATCTCCTCCGGTACGATCGCCATGACGCCGTCGATCTCTTCCGGATCGTGCAGGTAGACCAGTTTCGTCAGCCAGTCGATTTCAAGCGCGAGCAGCTTTTCGATCCGGATATGGCGGAAATCGTCCAGCGCAATGCCGAGCATTCCGCTCAGGCACCTTGGGATATTGATGTTCGAGACCTGCAACAGCGGTGAAATCCGCAGCCGCCCGAAGATCGCGATACTCTGACGCAAAGCGATGGAGAGGTCGCTTTCGCCGATTACTTCCGCGCCGACCTGGTACTGCTCGTGCGAGGGGTAGCGGTAAACGGGCTGGATGTAGAACCATTTGCGGTGTGACGTATTGCGCCCCAGCCGCTTGGAGATGATCCGCACGACATCGATCGTGGTATCGGCACGCAGGCTCATCTCGTGGTTGGCCCGGTCGCCGATACGGATGAGCTCCTTCGCATCGGGGACGCTTTGGTGCTGATGGTACGAAAACAGCGGTACGACGATCTCCTCGAAGCCGTCGGCGTAGAGGACATCGCTCGCGATCCGCTCGATCTCGCGCTTGCGGCGGGCCGCGTCGCCGAAATAGAGTTTGCTTCCTTCGGGAATCTCGTGTGCGAAGATCATGCGTTCATCCCGAAAAAGACCTCGTTGAAGATCCGGCCGGCCGTGCCGTCGTATTTACGGCGTCCCAGCCTGTCGAGAGCGGCTTCCACCGCATTGGCCACCCAGGCCGTTTCGTAGGGGGCGATCAGGCCCATATGGTTGATACGGAAGATCTTGCCTTTGAGGTGGTCCTGACCGCCGGCGACATTGACATCGAACTCTTTTTTCAGCAGGGAACGGATCTCGTTGGCATTTTCGTCGTCGATAGTCGTCATCGACGCTGCCGGTGTTTTCGGATAGACATGCAGTCCGACCGCTTCGAGTGCGGCACGGGTCGCCCGGCCGCGGCGCGCCGTCTCGTCGTACAGGGCGGCAAGCCCTTTGGCTTCCATCTCTGCCAGCACCGCTTCCAGCCCGATCACCAGGGTTGTCGCGGCCGTCCACGCGGTCGTGTTGGTCCGCTGTTTCCTGATCTCGGTCGCGAGATTGAAGTAAAATCCCCTGCCGTCGCCGATTTTCTCGACCGCGGCGCTGCTCAGACCGACGACGGCAAGCCCCGGCGGCAGCATCAGCGCTTTCTGGCTGCCTGCGAGCAGGGCATCGATATGCGTCACGTCGATCGGTTCGACGC
>JALWNV010000026.1:437-8072 GCA_027083665.1 Helicobacteraceae bacterium | reverse complement strand
ACGGGTGCAAGGTTGCGATCGATGATTTCGGTACGGGGTATTCGAATTTTGCCTATATCGTCGATCTTCCGATCGATATTCTTAAAATCGACGGTTCGCTGATCCGGAAAATGCGTGAAGACCGCCAAAAGCAGCATGCGGTGAAAAATATTGTCGAATTCGCCCATTCGCTCGGCCTCGAGACGGTTGCCGAATTTGTCGAGGACGAAGCGACGGCGGCGATGCTGCATGATATGAACGTGACGATGGGTCAGGGGTATTACTTCGGCAAACCGGAACAGAATATCCCTGAAACCTGAGTATATCAGTATTTCAAACATAAGGAGGGCATATGTCCGAAGAGAATGAACTGGGGGCCGTCTGTTCCCAGCTGCTGACCCCCGAAGACCTTACGGTCGATGAAACGCTGCTGGCGCAGATCGACGCGGCATCGATCGTGACACGCATTACCCAGGAAGCCGGACGGGCTTCCGTCCGTTTCTATTCCGATCATCTGCTATTACTGTCGGATATCACCCCGATCCTGCACGACTTCGATTTTGTCGTGATCGACGAGGTAACCTATACGGTCGACCGCGACGGCAAAACCGTCTACGTCAGCCGGTTCAACCTTCAGCTTGACGACACGGAAGCTTTCGCGAACGCCAGCGACAACATCGCATCGGTGATGACCGATTCGCTGCTGGGGAAAACGTTCGCGAGCTGCCGTATCTACTCGCTGGTCTATCGGCAGAATCTAACGCTGCGGCAGGTGACACTGCTGCGTGCGATGATCGAGTATATCAACCAGGCGGTTCCGTCGATCAACTTCGCGACGATTCTGACGACAATGACACGGCACGACCGGCTATCCAGTATGCTGCTGCACTATTTTACAGCCAAGTTCGATCCGGCCCAGCAAGATCGTGACGGAAAGCTGCAGGAGATCGACACCCTGGTGACCGAAGCGATCAAGAACGTTCCCGACATTATGGATGACCGGATACTGAAACTGATGTTTGCCCTGCTTCACGCCATGGTGCGCACGAACTATTTTCTCGGGCGGGATTCCATCGCGTTCAAGCTCGAGATGAGCGGTTTTTCAGAGCATCTGCACGGCATCCAGCCCAAATTCGAGACCTTCGTCTACCATCCGGAGTTCCGGGGGGTGCATCTGCGGATGAGCCGGGTCAGCCGGGGCGGATTGCGCTGGAGCGAGCGCGCGGATGACTACCGCACCGAAATCCGTTCGCTGATGATTACGCAAGAGGGCAAAAACGCCATCATTATTCCCGACGGCGCCAAAGGCGGTTTCGTGATTGAGCGGCCCCGCGAAACGATTGATCGTAAGTATTTCGCATCGATTTACTCGCTCTTCATTCACAATCTTCTGGATATGGTGGACAACGTTCGCGGTGAGACGGTCGTGAAGGACGAACATATCGTCGCTTACGACGGGGACGATGTCTATTTTGTCGTCGCGGCGGATAAAGGAACGGCGGCGATGAGCGATACGGCAAACGCGATCGCGCAGGAGCGGGGCTACTGGCTGGGCGACGCATTCGCGAGCGGCGGCAGCAACGGATACGACCACAAGGCGCTCGGCATTACGGCCCGCGGCGCGATGAAATCGACCCAGCGCTTCTTTATCGAACGCGGTATCGATCCGTACCGTGATGAGATCAGTGTTGTCGGTATCGGTTCGATGAACGGCGACGTATTCGGAAACGGTATGCTGCTGTCGAAAAGTTTCCGGCTGCTCGGTGCCGTTTCCCACCGGGAGGTCTTTATCGATCCCGATCCGATCCCGCTGACGGCGTTCGAAGAGCGTCAGCGTCTTTTTCATGCCAAAAACGGCAGCTGGAGTGCGTACAACAAAAGCCTGATCTCCAAAGGCGGCGGCGTTTGGCAGCGAAGCGACAAGTCTGTCGTTCTGTCGGAAGAAATGCGCGGGATGTTCGGGACGGAACGCCGGACGATGAGCGGAGAGGAGCTGGCGAAAGCGCTGTTGTGCATGAAGGTCGATCTGCTTTTCAACGGCGGGGTCGGCACTTACGTCAAACACTCCGAAGAGAGCGATCTCGAGCTGGGGGACAAACAGAACGAAGGGGTGCGTGTCGATGCGTCCGAGCTGCGCTGTTTCGCCGTCTGCGAAGGGGGAAATCTCGGGTTTACACCGCGGGCGCGGATCGAATACGCGCTCGGTGGCGGGAGGATCAATCTTGACGGGATCGACAATGCCGCCGGCGTCAATACGTCCGACCACGAGGTCAACCTCAAGATTCTTCTCGGACGCCTGATGGGCAAAGGAATGCTCAGGGAGGACGAACGCAACGAGCTGCTCGAGCGCATGAGTGACGTGGTTGTCAGCCAGGTGCTCCGGAATAATTATCGCCAGGCACTGACGATATCGCGCGATGCGGAACTCAGCCGGATTTACCTCGATGATTTTCTTGAATCCATCGACGTGATCTCGGAAAAAAACGCGGTATTCAACCGGCGCGATTTTCATATCCCCAAAAATGAAAATATTTCGGAAGTGATCGGAAAAGACGGAGGCTTGGTACGGCCGATCCTCGGATCGCTGCTTTCGTACGCCAAGATTTTCCTTAAACAGTGTATCGTCAATACCTCTTTGGTCGATGAATCTTTTTCGCAGCAGTTTCTCTATAAATACTTCCCGAAAACACTTGTGTCCGCCTATGAAGACGATATAAGGCAGCATCCGCTGCGCCGCGAGATTATCGCGACGGTCATCGCGGATACGATCATCAACAATCAGGGCGTCTCGTTCGTCGCCGACTGCCGTGCGCTCGGCGAAGAGCATTTTTTGATGAAGATCCGCTCGTATCTTGTCTGCAATGCCCTTTTCGGCGCCAACGATATCCGGCACAAGATTTTCAAACAAGATTATGTCATGCCGGTGCGTCAGCAGTATGCGCTGCTCGGCGAGATCGAACATGTACTCAATTTTTCGACACGATGGATGGTCAAATACGTCGATGCGGCATCGTTTGACGCATTGCATCTCATCGACCATCGCGAAGAGCTTTTCGAGATGCTTGCGCGCATCCGGCCCCGCCGCAGGAAAGTGCTGATCGAAGGGGACGAAGCGTTCAACCGTTTCTTCGATGTCCTCGACTACATGCGTTTCGCCGTCGCGGTGATCGTGACCAAGGAGCAGAGCAAGCGGCCTTTTGAAGATGTCGCGACGCTGTTTTATCTCGTCATCGACCGTTTCGCGATCGTACGCATTATCAACATGCTCAACGCGCTGGATCTGCACGAGGAGGCGGATCTGCAGCTGCGGCGCCAGCTGCTGCAGTTCATCGAATACATCGCGGTACACTACACCAACCGGATCCTGCAGTTTCAGCGGGTGAAAGAAGCGCCGGCGGAAGCGTTTGAAAGTTTCCTCACCAACGATGAAGAGACTTTTCATGCAATTTTCAGCGCCATCGACGCGCTGGGCGAGAACGAGAAGCCCGGACTTAAAGAGATTGCGGTGATCGTGAATCTTCTGATGGCGTCGGTGATATGAGTGAATGGTAAATAGTGAGGGGGCGCCGAAGGCGCATTGAAGGATGACAAGGCATCCTTCGATCAACGATCAATGTAGCGCTATTCCGGCTGGCAGTCGATGCAGACACGTTCGCCGAGTTCCTTGCGGTATGCTTCCATGTCGAAATCGCCGAGGCGGCTGACCCCGGTGCGGATCGCCGCTGCCGCGACGGCACTTGAGACTTCGACAATCAGGCGTTTGTCGAACGGTTTGGGGATGATGTAGTCCGGGCCGAACGTGATTTCGGTACCGTAGATCTCGTTGATGTAATCCGGTACGGGTGTGCGTGCAAGGTTCGCCAGCGCCTCGGATGCGGCGATTTTCATCTCCATGTTGATCGCCTTGGCGTGGACGTCGACGGCGCCGCGGAAGATGAACGGGAACCCCAGGACATTGTTGACCTGGTTGGGGAAGTCGCTGCGGCCGGTGGCGATGATGGCGTCGGGACGGGCCTTCTTGACCTCGTCGGGAAAAATTTCTGGCGTCGGGTTGGCCAGGGTGAAAATAACGGGGTTTTCGGCCATGCGGCCGATATCGTCGACGCTGAAGGTTCCCGGCCGCGAAAGGCCGACGACGACGTCGGCATTGTCGAAAGCTTCGGCCTGCGTCGCGGGGACTTTGATGGCAAACTCCTCCTTGTAGGGATTCAGGTCGCCGCGACCGGTATGAATGACGCCTTTGGAGTCGATCATAATGATGTTTTTGACGCCCATATGGCGGTAGAGGCGTCCGCAGCTGATCGCCGCCGCACCGGCACCGACAATGACGATGCGCAGGGATTCGACCGTGCGTCCGGTGATACGGCACGCATTCATGATGCCGGCCGCCGAGATGACAGCGGTGCCGTGCTGGTCATCGTGCATGACGGGGATATCGAGGCGGTCGACGAGGCGGCGTTCGATCTCGAAACATTCCGGCGCTTTGATGTCTTCGAGATTGATACCGCCGAATGTCGGAGCGATCGCTTCGACAACACTGCAGAAGCGTTCGATGTCTTTGGTGTCGACTTCGATATCGAATGCGTCGAGGTCGCTGAATTTTTTGAACAAGACGGCCTTTCCTTCCATCACCGGCTTCGAAGCCAATGCGCCGATGTCGCCGAGGCCGAGTACGGCCGTACCGTTGGAGACGACGCCGATGAGGTTGGCTTTGGAGGTGTAGCGGTAGGCGTCGTCGGGATTTTTTTCGATCTCGAGGCAGGGGACCGCGACACCGGGAGTGTAGGCCAGCGCGAGATCGCGCTGGCTTTTGAACGATTTGGTGACCTCCGTCGCCAGTTTGCCGGGACGGGGCTGCGAATGGTAGGCGAGTGCCTCTTCGTTGCTGATATTTGACATGGTTTTTCCTTTTAATCGAGTGTTGCGAGCAGTTTGCGGATACGCCGCAGCGCGGCATCTTTTCCGATGACGGCCATGATGGTGTCGACGCCGGGACCGGAGAGTTTGCCCATCAGCGCCAGGCGCAGCGGCATCCCGATCTTGCCGAAACCGATCTCCATCGCCTCGACGACCTCTTCCATGACGCCGTGATAGTCCGAAGGCAGATGCAGGTCGTCACGTTCTTCGAGCATTTGGACGAAGGCCCCGAGTATGGATTTTGAATCGGCTTTGAGCGCCTTTTTTCGGGCTTTAGGATCGTATTCGAGCGGATCGGAAAGCACTTCGTTGACCATCTCGGCAAGACTTTTGAGCGTTTTTGCGCGCTCTTTGAGGGCATCGAGCAGAATCTCTTTTTTGTCGTGCCCCTCGAGATCGGCGCCGTATGCCTTGAGGTGTTCGGCGAGATCGTCGTTGTGCATATTCTTGATATAGTGGGCGTTGAGCCAGTCAAGTTTGTCGATATTGTAGACCGATGCGGACTTGTTGATATCGGCGGGATTGAAGAGCGCTTTCATTTCTTCGAGGGAGAAAATCTCCTGATCGCCGTGGCTCCAGCCCAGCCGTACGAGGAAGTTCAGCAGCGCTTCGGGAAGGTACCCCATCTCTTTGTAGGCCATGACGTCGGTGGCGCCGTCGCGTTTGGAGAGTTTTTTGCCGTCGGCGTTGTGGATCATGGGCACATGGTAAAAGACCGGCGTTTTGAATCCGAGGGCTTCGTAGACGACGAGCTGTTTGGGCGTGTTGGAGAAGTGGTCGTCGCCGCGGATCACTTCGTTGATGCCCATCAGCGCGTCGTCGACGGCGACGACAAAATTGTATGTCGGGGTGCCGTCCGAGCGTGCGATGATAAAGTCGTCGAGGATATCGGCGACGTTAAAGACCACTTCGCCTTTGATTCCGTCGAAGACGGTGATGGTCCCCTCCGTGGGGGCTTTGATGCGGATGACGGGATCGATTCCTTCGGGCGGTGCGCCGGTGAAGTCGCGATAGCGGCCGTCGTAGCGGGGGCGCTCTTTGCGGGCGCTCTGTGCTTCGCGCAGGGCGTCGAGCTCCTCTTTGCTCATGTAGCATTTGTAGGCTTTGCCTTCGTCGAGCAGTTGTTCGATATACATCTTGTAGATCTCCATTCGCTGCGACTGGTAGACGATCTCTCCGTCGTGGTCGAGGCCGACCCATTCGAACGCTTCGACGATGGCGCGTGCGGCCGCTTCGTTGTTGCGGCTTTGGTCGGTGTCTTCGATACGCAGAACGAATTTTCCGTTGTTATGGCGTGCCCAGAGCCAGGAGAAGAGTGCGGTGCGCAGCCCTCCGATATGAAGATAGCCGGTCGGACTGGGGGCGAAACGGGTGACAACCATGGTATGCGAGCCTTTTTTTGAGTGCAATTATAGCTCACTTGGCATTGTAAGCGTTAACGCGTTGCCGAATCTGCGGAAAAAATCGGTAAAATGGCGCATCAGGAGTTTTGAATGCGACGAATTTTTTTAGCAGTGTTGATAGTGGCGGCGGTCGCTCAGGCGAAAATCGTCGACGGGGTCGCCATTCTTGTCAAAGAGCAGCCGATCACCCTGTACGATATCGAACAGGCGATGCAAAAAGAGCATCTGCCGCTGTCGAAAGCCGTGGACTTTCTCATTCGCGAAACGCTCGAAGCGATGGAGATCAAAGAGCGCGGTATCCGTATCGGTTCCGAGGAGATCAACGAGCGCATTGAGCAGATGGCGGCCGGGAACAAATTGACGGTGTCGCAGCTTTATGACGCGATCTGGAGTACGGAGCATCTGACACGGGACGCTTTCAGGGAGAAGCTACGCAAAACGCTTGCCGCGCAGAAGCTTTACAGCGCGATCGCACTCTCGGCGCTCGAGGAGCCGACCGGGGAGGAGATGCGCGAATATTACCGGCTGCACCCGGAAAAATTTTCAAAATCGCGCACCTTCGACGTTCTGCTTTACGAGAGCCCGGACAAGCAGGCGCTCGAAGCCAAGATCGCCAACCCGATGCTCAATCCGCCGGGGATTCGCAGCGAGGCGATGCGGATGGAGTACGACAAGATCAACCCGCGGCTGGCACAAATGCTGAACAAGGCGGAGCCCGGGACGTTTCTGCCGCTGCTGCCGAATCCCTCAGGCGGCTTTGTGGCGATCTATCTCAAGTCGAAAGCGATGCCGACGATGGAACCGTATGATTCGGTGGCGCCGCGTATCAAGGAGGCGATCATGGGGGACGAACGCGAGCAGACGCTCAAGGATTATTTCGACCGGGCGCGGATGAATGCCGATATCAAGATCATCCGCCTTCCCGACGAGGCGCTGACGCGGGGGCGATGATGAGGAAAAGGCGGCGTACCGCGCTTCAGCCCTGATAATTCTCGAGGTATTTCGTGTCGAAGTTGTTGGAGACGAAGTCGGGATTTTCCATCATTTTGAGATGAAACGGGATCGTCGTGCGGATACCGCTGATCGTGAATTCGTTCAGGGCGCGGTGCATCCGGGCGATGGCGTGATCGCGGTCTTTGCCGTAGACGATCAGCTTGCCGATCATGGAGTCGTAGGTCGGCGGTACGATGTAGCCTGCATGCGCATGCGTGTCGATCCGTACGCCGATGCCGCCGGGAGCGATCCACTCCTGGATCTTTCGGGGACTCGGCAGAAACTTGACGGGATCTTCGGCGGTGATCCGGCACTCGATGGCATGGCCTTTGAGGGTGATCTC
>JALWNV010000026.1:0-427 GCA_027083665.1 Helicobacteraceae bacterium | reverse complement strand
TTGTTTCGGGAGGGTCTCTCCTTCGGCGATACGGATCATCAGCTCGATAAGGTCGAGGCCGCTGACCTCTTCGCTGACGGTATGTTCGACCTGCAGCCGGGTGTTCATCTCCATGAAGTAGAAGTCGAGGTTCTTGTCCAGCAGAAATTCAAACGTTCCCGCACCTTCGTACTTGATGTACCGCGTCGCACGGACTGCAGCGGCGTGCAGCCGTTCACGCACTTCGGGGGTCAGAACGACCGCCGGGGACTCCTCGATGAGCTTCTGGTGACGGCGCTGCATGGAGCAGTCGCGTTCGCCGACGTGGATGACATTGCCGTGGCTGTCGGCGAGGATCTGCACCTCGATATGGCGCGGGTTCTGGATAAATTTTTCCATATAGATCGTGCCGTCGCCAAAGGCGGTGACGGCTTCGGACTCGGCGGCG
>JALWNV010000025.1 GCA_027083665.1 Helicobacteraceae bacterium | reverse complement strand
GTATATGATTTTAACCATGGATGAACGGAGGAAAAAAGCGCAGGAACTGATGCAGGCGTTTGCGGAACGTACCGGAATACAAACGCAAGCGCAAGGCCGCCGCTATCTTTGGACGGATGCCTTTGCCGTATGCAACTTCATCGCACTGGCCGAACATACATCGGATACGGCATACCTCGACTCGGCCCGGGTACTGATTGATGCCGTCCATCAGGCACTTGGAAGCTACCGGGACGACGATACCCGCCGCGGCCGGCTCAGCGGCCTTGCGGGTACGGATGCACAGAATTATCCGACTGTCGGCGGCCTGAGGATAGGAAAAGCGCTTGCCGAACGCGGCAAGACGGAGCCGTATGACGAGCAAAAGGAGTGGGACCGCGACGGTCAGTACTTTCACTACCTGAGCAAATGGATGCATGCGCTCGACACGATGGCACGGGCCGTCGGCGAAGTGAAATACAACCGCTGGGCGGTCGAGCTTGCCAAAACGGCCCACCGTGCTTTCACCTTCACAGCCCCCGACGGGACACGGCGGATGTACTGGAAGATGAGTACGGATCTGACGCGGCCGCTGGTCTCTTCGACGGGACAGCACGACGCCCTCGATGCGTATATCACCTACCTGGAACTCTCCGTCACCGCGTCATCGTTCGGCGACGATGCCGGGCTCGCGCAGGAGATGGAAGAAGCCGCGCAGATGGCCGAGGCGATGCCGTTGCACACGGATGACCCGCTGGGACTCGGCGGACTGCTGTTCGACGCGGCGCGGGTGACACAACTGGTCGCAACGGCACAGCTGCCGCTGCGCGGTCTGCTGCGTGCGGTGCTCGAAGCGGTGTACGACGGAACGGAAACGTACCTTCGCGGCGATGCGCTGCGTTATGCGGCGCAGCATCGGCTGGCGTTTCGCGAACTGGGGCTGTCGACGGGACTGCATGCCGTTTCGCTGATGGAAACGCTCAACACCTCAGTGTTGCACAACGATGTCCTTGCCGAACAGCTCGATGCGCTGCGGGCCTTCGCTCCGGTCGCCGAGACGATCGAGCTGTTCTGGCTGCGAAGCGATCACCGGCGGACGCCGCTGTGGCACGAACACGAGGACATCAACGATGTCATGCTTGCGACCAGCCTGCTGCCGGACGGATTTCTGAAGATCATGAGGGAGAGGCATGATGAGACAACTGTATGAAGACAATGAAACACTGATTGAAGGAATGAAGGCTTCGGGCGCGCTGCGTACGCCGCGGATTGTCGAGGCGTTCAGGAAAATCGACCGGCGGTACTTTGTACCGGAGGGGCTTGAAGATGCCGTCTACCTCGATGCTCCGCTGCCTATCGGCGCGGGACAGACGATCTCGCAGCCCTCGACCGTCGCATTCATGCTGGAACTGCTGGGGGCCCGGGAGGGCGATCGCGTACTCGATATCGGCTCGGGCTCGGGGTGGACGGCGGCGCTGCTGGGCGCGATTGTCGGGGAACACGGCGAGGTGATCGGACTGGAACGGCAGGAGGCACTGGTCGCGAAGGGGCGAAAAAACATCGCACCGTTCGGTTTCAGGCACGTCTCGATCGAGCAATCGGGCGATGCCCTCGGCCGGCCGGGCGACACCTTCGACCGTATCCTCGTCTCCGCCAGCGCGCCGGAGATCCCGCAGCAGCTTTTTGCGCAGCTCAAACCCGGCGGCGTTCTGGTCATTCCGGTCCGAAACGCCGTCTTCCGCTTCACGAAGCTGTCGGAAACGGAAATCCGGCAGGAGGAGTATCCCGGATTCGCGTTCGTCCCGCTTATTTATAATAACGGGTGACGCCCTCCATCGTGCGGCCCATATTGAGCAGAAGCATATCCGCACATACCAGCGCCGCCATCGCTTCGCACACGACGGAACCCCGGACGGCGACACAGGGGTCGTGACGGCCCTTGAGGGCGAAATCGACCTCTTCGTCATGCGTCGTAAGCGTGTGCTGCTCCTGAAAAATCGAAGGGGTCGGCTTGAAGTAGACATTGAGGCGGACTTCGTCGCCGTTGCTGATACCGCCGAGGATGCCCCCGCTGTGGTTGGACTCGAAACCCGTCTTGCGGATAGGATCGTTGTTCTCGCTGCCGCGGAGGCGTACGCTTTGCAGGCCGTCGCCGATCTCGACGGCTTTGACGGCGTTTATCCCCATCATCGCGTCGGCGAGGACCGCATCGAGCTTGTAGTACAGCGGCTCGCCAAGCCCCGCGGGCAGACCGTCGATACGGACCTGTGCAACGCCGCCGACGGAATCGTGGCGGCCTTTGGCTTCGAGGATGGCGTCTTTTTGCGCCTGCTCGACATCAGGATCGAGCGCGTAGATCTCACTTGCGGCCACCCGGTCAAAGTCGTAGATTTTCGCGGCGATTCCCGCGATCTCGGTGATACCGCTTCGGACCGTGATCCCCAGTTCGCGCAGCATCAATTTCGCGACGGCACCCGCGGCGACACGCGCCGCCGTTTCGCGCGCGCTCGCCCTGCCGCCGCCGCGGTAGTCGCGGATGCCGTATTTGTGCCGGTAGGTGAAATCGGCGTGCCCGGGTCGGAAGACGTCCTTGATGTTCGAATAGTCTTTGCTTTTCTGGTTGGTATTGTAGATCACCATCGCGATCGGCGTTCCGGTGCTTTTTCCTTCGAACACCCCGCTGAGGATTTCGACGGCATCGGCCTCTTTCCGGGCGGTGGCATAGGCGTTTTGCCCGGGTTTGCGCCGGTCGAGCTCGCCCTGAATGTAATCTTCGTCAATCGCGAGTCCCGCCGGAACGCCGTCGACGACACAGCCGATCGCTTTGCCGTGGGACTCTCCGAAAGTCGTAAACGAAAAACGGATACCGAACCGGTTCATGCAAGCTCCTTTTTCAGACGTTCGATCGGCTCCTGTGCCGCCTCTTGCTGCGCGATTTTTTTGCTTTTTCCGCTGGCTTTGGCATACTCTTTGCCGTCGATGACGATCGCGATGGTGACCTCTTTTTTATGATCGGGGCCGCTGCTGCCGACCAGGCGGTACTCGGGGGTGATGCCGAAATGCGCCTGCGTCAGCTCCTGCAGGGCGGTTTTGTGATCTTTGAAAAGCGTATCGAGCGAGATCTCCTTGTAGACGGCTTCGAGCAGACCGATCGTGATCTTCTGTACCGGCTCGAGCCCCGCTTCGAGGTAGATAGCCCCGATGATCGCCTCGAACGCGTTGGAGAGCAGCGACGGCTTCTGGCGGCCGCCGTTGTTCTCCTCGGCGTTGGAGAGATAGATGGCTTCGCCGAGCCGGATATGTTTCGCCAGCCGGGTGAACCCCTCTTCGTTGACGAGCGAGGCGCGCATTTTCGACAGTTTGCCTTCATCGTGCTTTGGAAAACGTTCGAAAAGGTACTGTCCGACGATCAAATCGAGCACGGCATCGCCGAGAAACTCGAGCCGCTCGTTGTTGTAGGGCTGCTTGTAGCTTTTATGCGTCAGTGCCTCGCGCAGCAGCTGCTTGTTCTCGAACGTGTAGCCGAGTGTCTTTTCAAGTGTGGACATCTGATCCATTTTGTTCCTCTTTCATCCGTGTGGCGACCGCTCTGGCGAGGGAGTCGCAGCGTTCGTTTTCCTCATGGCCGTCATGGCCTCTGACCCAGGTGGCCCGGATGCGGTGCGGGGCACTGACTTCAAGGTATTCTTTCCACAAGTCGGGATTCTTGACCTTTTTGAAATCGCGTCCGACCCAGTTGGCCAGCCATTCGTTGATCCCCTTGACCACATACGACGAATCGGAGACGATTTCGACCTCGCAGGGCTCCTTGAGCGCGCGCAACCCCTCGATCACACCGCGAAGCTCCATACGGTTGTTCGTCGTATGCGCCTCGCCGCCGCTGAGCTCCCGCTCCCTGCCGCCGTAACGCAAAATCGTTCCGTAACCGCCGGGTCCGGGATTGCCCAGGGCGGAACCGTCGCTAAAAAGTGTTACCCGTTTCATACTGCTCTTTGCCCAGCACCGATTCGGTGACGATGGAATCTATGGCATGACATTGCGGACAGCGGTGAAACGAAAACGGGAAAATCTGCTTGCAATGGCTGCAGAGGTACTCGAACTGCAAGTCCGCACCCCTGTAGCCGCCGGAGCGAAGTTTGATCAAAACATCCAGTTCGAATTCGGAACTGTTCTGAGCAAGATTCACGATCCCCTTGGCGCTGTACAGCTGCCGCAAATAGCCAATGGACGCTATTATATCCAAATTCAAATGCTCCTTGGGTAAAAGCCAGAGAATATCCGTAACGGTACGGGCGGCGGACTCGTCGAGCGTCCGCCATGCCCGCTCCGGGTCGTGGCGGAACAGATATTCGAAGGTCAGATAGGTCAGCGCGCGGTCGCGGCGGTAACGTTCGGATAGCCGCTCGCAGCGCGTTTTGATGTCGACGTCGGGGTTTTTCAGCAGCCGGACCGTTTCGAGGTAGCGGCGGTCGGCCTCGATATCGTCTCCGAGTTCGTCGAGAGGCTCGAGAACGGAAAACGCCTTGTCGAACGCCTGCATGCGCTCGTAGGTGAACAGCAGCAGTTTCAGTGCTTGGGGCGTACGGGGGAAACGCCCGAGAATCTTCAGCAGAATCGTTTCGCAGCGTTCGAGAAAACCGGCGCGAAAATAGGTCTGGGCCAATAAAAAAAGCGTCTCGCGTTTGCGATGCGGTTCGTGCTGCAGCTCGCTGAGGGTCTGGTAGATCTCCACCGCGCTTTCGAAGTCACCGTTTTGAACGTAGCTTTCGGCGATCAGCAGCCAGGAGCCGTGCGATACGGCATTGCTGCCGATTTCGCTGCGCAGCTGCGTGCGTGCAGGCAGCTTTTTGATCGAACGCAAAAAGCGCTCGAGATAGCGGTGGTCTTCTTTGCTGCGCAGCCTGCCCCACCAATAGCTGACGAATGCGATAATAAAAATCAGGGCGAAAAAAACGATGATACCGAACAGCGGATCGCGAAACTCGATAAAAAAACCGTTCAAACCGACTCCTTGTTTCTGGTGCTTCCATTATACCCAACAGGGATTTCAACTCTGCAGAGGTCCGATGCGACAACGTTATGACGAAAAAATCGCACTTTTGTATTGACTTTTTTCGTCAAAGAGAGTAGAATGACGTTGAAATTATCTTCAAATGAAAGGTTTATACGTCAATGGTATTTAGTTACATGCGTTCAGACAGCCATTTTTCCGGCGTATACGAACAGTTGAAGATGATCAGTGCCTACGCCAAAGCGCATGGACTGGATATCGAAGACGAGATGGTCGACCAGCTGTCGCAAAACAGCCGGCTGAGCGAGCGGGACGAGGCGGTACGCTTTATGCGTTCGCATCAGAACGATACACTGCTGATCTACGATCTCTGGGTGCTCAGCAGCAATATCGAAGACGTCGTGCAGATGGTCAGCTGTCTGCTCAAAAACGGCATCGAGATCCACCTTATCAAACCTTCAATCGTTTTGAATGCGCAAAGTGATATCATCGTCGCACTCGGTCTGATCGACCAGCTGCGCCAGACGATGCAGTCGGTGGAGAAGAAGATGATCGGCCGGCCGAAAGGCAGCCGGTCCTCTTCGAAATTCGACCCCTATCTCGAGCGGATTCTGATCTATCTTCGCGAAGGAAAAAGCGTCAGCGAAATGGCACGGATTTTCGATGTCAGCCGGAGTT
Organism: Helicobacteraceae bacterium; assembly: GCA_027083665.1. Classification (GTDB taxonomy): domain Bacteria; phylum Campylobacterota; class Campylobacteria; order Campylobacterales; family Sulfurimonadaceae; genus Thiomicrolovo. Next base: position 2,424 of record JALWNV010000025.1, on the reverse strand, counting down.
CACTCAAAGACTATATCGAGTCACGGGAACTTAAGGAAGTGGCGATGGGAAGTACCTACCTCGAGAAGGTGGACAACGCCGAAGCCACGATCATCGAGACCATCGAATGTCCGAAACCCCATAACAACCCTATTAACCACAAAGCAAAGGAGAAACAGTGAGTCAGGCAGCCGCACAACCCCAGGCAACCGAAACCAAAACAAAAAGCAAAAAGGATTATCTGAAAGGGTGGGTACCCTGGAGGATCAAACGTTACTACTTTTTCGTAGCGTTGACGATTGTCGCGTTGGTCCTTCCGTGGATCAAGATCAACGGCAACCACTTCTTCCTCCTCAGTTTCGACAAACTGAAACTGCATCTCGCTTTCGTGCAGTTCGACATGCAGGAGATGTACCTGATGCCGTTCGTTCTGATGATTCTGTTCATCGGAATTTTCGGTATGACGGTACTCGGGGGACGGGTGTTCTGCGGCTGGATCTGTCCGCAGACGATCTTCCGCGTCATCTACCGCGACCTGATCGAGACGAAGATCCTGCACCTGCGCAAACGGATCAAAAACAAGCAGCAGGAGCCTGACTACAGCAAACCCGAAAACAAGGTGAAGCATATCGTCGCGATCTTGATGTGGTCGGCGCTGGCACTGCTGGCGACGGCGGATTTTCTATGGTATTTCGTCCCGCCGGAGGATTTCTTCCGCTACCTCGCCCATCCGATGGACCATCTGATTCTCGTGGGAGTGCTCGTCGGTACGACGCTGTTTCTGATCATCGATGTCGTTTTCATCAAAGAGAACTGGTGTGTCTACGTCTGTCCCTATTCGCGTATCCAGTCGGTGCTGTACGATGAAGATACCGTTATGGCGATCTACGATCCGCACCGCGGGGGAAAAATCTACGACGACCATACCAAACTGTATACGAAACAAAAAGACCTCAAGGCCGATCAGCCCGAAGCCGAATGTACGGCCTGCGAAAGCTGTGTGACGGTCTGTCCGACCCATATCGACATCCGTCAGGGGCTGCAGCTTGAATGTATCAACTGTCTGGAGTGCGTCGATGCGTGTACCGTCGTCATGGGCAAGCTCGGCAAACCGTCGCTGGTACGCTGGTCGAGCGAGAAAGAGGTGCTTTTCCGCAAAGGAAAAACACACTATCTGCGCCCGAAGATCATCGGGTACGCCGTCGTACTGGTAATCGTAATCGCGATCATGGCGATGATGGGGAGCAAAAAAGAGCATATGCTGCTCAACATCAACAAAGAGAGCCGTCTGTATTCGATCAAGAAAGATGCCGACGGCAAGATCCGTGTCGAAAACGACTATATCTTCTTGCTGCAGAACACGCAGGAAAAAGATCACAAGTTCTATTTCGACGTCATCGCGCCCAAAGGGATGGAGGGCAAGATCAAGATTCTCAAACCCAAAGCGCCGTTTACGGTCCACCCCGGTGTCAAGAAGAAGAAGATCGTCCGCCTCTATACGACCGACCTGCTGGTCAAAGATGCGCGGAAGGACACGGTCATCCCGATCACGATCCACGCCTACGCCGTGGATGCGAAGGACAAGATCGCCGTCGACCGCAAATCGACCTTCATCTTCCCGCGCTACGACAAATACAAAGAAGCCGAGTAAGCTTCCGCGTTCCGCCTTTTGTGCGGCGGAGCCCTCTTTTTCGAATCCGCTTATCCCCTACTTCACCCATAATTCGACGACAATAACCGTCACCGTTTCGGATCGGCCGATGTGCCAAATTGCCCGGTGGGCTTTCCCGGCACTGTCGAGTACCGGCGCTTCGAACGATACGGGCGCACCGTCTCGCGACAGAAGCCGGTGGCGGGCTTTCAATGCCGTCTCATCCGGCATGAGCCGTTCGAACCAGCGGCGGCCTTTAAGCTGCCGCGGCGCAAAACCGAGATGCTCCGTCAGGAGAGAATTGATGCCGAGGATATAACCTTCTTTTCCGCACCACAGCAGCGGAAGCGGCAGATCGCGGACAATGGCGTCGCAGCGGTTGACATGCGTCTGAAGAGATTTGAGGTAACGGTAGAGAAGAAAAACGGCACCGATCCCCAGGGTGATGAGCGTGATACTCATCGTCGCAACCGGCAACTCCTCTTCCGCCTGCAAAGGGATACCGGCCAACAGGGCCGCCGTCAGTGCCGAAAGCGGCGTTTTCACACGATGCAGGCTTCTTTGGGCCCGCGCTCGATCTTTCCGATGAGATAGCCGTCGCAGGATGCAAGGACCGCGTCGGTATCTTCGGGGCGCACGGCCAGCACCATGCCCACACCCATATTGAACGCGCGGAACATCTCATCGCGCGCGACGTGTTCGCTCATGAGTTCGAAGATCGGCAGAACACGGATGGCGCTGCCGTCGATAACGGCCCGCAGGTCTCCGGGCAGTACGCGCGGCAGGTTTTCGAC
>JALWNV010000024.1 GCA_027083665.1 Helicobacteraceae bacterium | reverse complement strand
ACTATACGCCGTTCTCCGAATTTGCCGATTATCCCGACATTCTTCCCGAGGACAAACCGACGCCGATCATCGTCGCATGTTTGAAAGGGTGGTTTGCCAACCGCGTCATGGCCTATCTCGAAGTGATGGGATATGCCAACGTCTATGTCCTCGATACTTCCATCACCGCACTCATCGAGGTTCATCACGCGCACGCGGATAAATAAATCCGTATTCACGCGTACCGCGTGAATACGCCTTACCGAAAAAACGCTGCAAAACTTTCAAAGCAACACCAACCTGTGCTAAAGTGTCATATGCAAACGGATCGAAAAGAAGACGAAATAGATATCGGCAGCACGATCGCCGAACAGATTGAAGAGCTTGCGAAGCAGTCCGCACAGATCGATCTGGCATTGGCGGAATACATCCGCCGCGATATCGACGAGATCAAAGCCTATGCGAAAAAACACCATATTTCCGATTCGAAACTCATACTGCTGATCCTCAAAGGCATCGAAGAAGGCCTGGTTCAATACGGAAAGATCAAGATCGAGACCATCGCCAAACTTTTGAAAATGGCCAAAGAAGAGCTGGAAAAGTATCTGCCGTTTCGGACATGAACGGCTACAGAAGATTATGCGTATAAAATTCCCCGCTTCACGTTTTGCCGCCGCGTTAAAACACGCTGTCCGCCTGCTGCTTTCGATCATGCCGATGATCATCGCCGTCATCGGGCTTGTCGGCATTTTCGAAGTTGTCGTGACACCGCAGATGCTCAAAAGTCTGTTCAGCGGCTCCCCCCTCGCGGACACCCTCATCGGCACCGCCGCCGGCGGACTTTCCGTCGGACAGCCGTTTTTGAGCTATATCATCGGCGGAGAACTGCTCGACGACGGCATCTCGCTGTATGCGGTAACGGCATTCATCCTCTCGTTCGTGACACTCGGAGTCGTTCAGCTGCCGCTGGAAGCGGAGCTTTTCGGCCTGCGTTTCACCGCGGTCCGTAATCTGCTCGCACTCGCCTTCGCCCTGATCATCTCCGTTGCCACCGTTGCTACTCTGAGGCTGTTCTCATGACAAAAAACACTCCCCATAAAAACCGCAGCGGCCGGATCATGCTGTTTCTCGTCGCCGCCATCTACCTCGTCATCTTCTATCTCGACCCTTCCAAGGGGGAAAAAGCGCTTTTCGCCGCGGCCGGTACGCTGAAGATCATCGGGCCCGTCCTTATACTCGTTCTTTTTCTCATCGCACTCATGAATACCTGGATCGACCCCAAAAGCATCGCCAAACATATGGGCGGCGAAAGCGGCGCAAAAGGCTGGATCATCGCCCTCGCCGGAGGCGTCCTTACCCACGGGTCATCTTTGGTATGGTACCCCCTGCTCGCCGACCTGAGAGGCCATAGCGTCAAAGACGGCCTTATCGTCGCTTTTTTCTACGCCCGGGCCGTCAAAATCCCGTGGTTGCCCGTCATGGTCAGCTACTTCGGGCTGCCGTTCACCGTGATCCTGAGCCTTTATATCGTATTGGGAGCATGGCTGCAGGGCATGCTCGCGGACAAGATGCTCGGCAGAGTGAAGCGTGAAGGATGATGCTGAATGCTTTCTGACATATTGACTTGCATTGCGACTGAAAAAGGAATCCCGTGAAAACCATCTATCTTGCCGGACCGGACGTCTTCGAACCCGATCCTTTTGAAGCCGGAAAGCATCTGAAATCCCTTTGTAAAAAATACGGCTTCGAGGGCCTTTTTCCGCTCGACAATCTCATCGAAGAACGATCGACGCCGCAACACACCGCCGAAGCGATCAGAAAAGCCAATCTCAACCTCATCAAACAGGCCGACCTCATCATGGCCAACCTCAATCCCTTTCGCGGCTTCGAACCGGATTCGGGAACAGTCTACGAAATCGGCTTCGCCGAAGCGATCGGCAAACCGGTCTTCGCCTATGCCGCCGACCGCCGACATATGATCGAACGGCTGCGCGAACATCAGGCTCTCGGCGCCGATGCCCTCGCTTGCCGCGACGGAAAAAACATCGAACGCTTTGCCCTCTCGCACAACCTGATGTTCGCCCACACCCTTGTCGCGGAAACAGCCGAAAAATGCCTGGCGTATATCGAAAAAACGCTTTTCGCTTCGTAGCGGCTCCGCTTAGACGAGCGGGGTCCCGCAGCTTTCGTGCCAGTGCAAAATCGTATCCCATGCCTCCTGAGCCGTCTCGGCGAACATGAACAGCTCGGCATCCTCGGGATCGATCACCCCCTCTTCGGCCATCAGTTCCACATTGACGATTGCCCGCCAGTACGCCTCCCCGACAAACACAATCGGCAGCGGCCGGACTTTGCGCGTCTGTACCAGCGTCAGTACCTCGAAACATTCGTCAAGCGTCCCGTAACCGCCCGGGAAAACAACCAGGGCCTTCGCACGGCGCATGAAATGAAGCTTGCGGATAGCGAAATAGTGCAGCTGAAAACAGAGCTCCGGAGTGATATAGGGATTGGGATACTGTTCATGCGGCAAGGTAATATTGAGCCCGATCGATTTCGCTCCGACATCGAATGCGCCGCGATTCGCCGCTTCCATAATCCCCGGGCCTCCCCCCGTCATCAGCGTGATCCGGGTATCGTCGGGTCCTTCGCCGCTGCTGCCGACGATCCGGCCGAACTCGCGGGCGATGTCGTAATAGCGGCTTTTGGCCAGAATGCGCCGCGCACGCTGCAGCTCGAGCTCGATAGTTTCATCATCGTGCTTGCCGCGTGCCGCCTCCATCAGTGCGATCCGGCGCTTCGCCTCGGCCTCCTCGACGATCCGTGTCGATCCGAAAACGACGATCGTATGTTCGATTCCGTGTTCGCGCAGCAACAACTCGGGTTTGAAATAATCGATCTCCAGCCGTGCACCCCGCACTTCGTCGCGGCGGAGAAAATCCGTGTCCCGGTCTGCCTCGATATAGTTTGGATGCGCCACGATCTCCTCGACACGCTGACGCGCCTGCGGGTCATCGTCGAGCGGTTTGGGGTGCTGCCACGGCAGCGGGCGCCGGTGGTGTTTCGGCGGTACGGGGCAGCGTTGCACTCTCGGCTCTTCTTTCATATCAAATCCTTCCGTTTCTTTTTGCCTATTTTACCTCTTTTTATCTCCAAAACGTTTATGTGTTATCAATCATTCGGTGCTATAATGGCTCGAATAGATTCAAGGAGCCTCAGTATGCGCGAACTTCTCTACAGTTTTTTTGCAGGGATCAACGAAGTGATCCGGGGACGGACGATGTCGGTCATGATCCTTTTCGCACTGATTTCGGTCGGAATATGGGGGACGGCCGGTATGCTCTTTTTGCCGCAGATCGTCGCATTCACCGACAGACTCGTCGACTGGCTGCCGTTTGCGATGCTGCGTTCGAACGGGGCATGGATGCTTTCGACCTTTTTGTGGATTCAGGCGATCATGATCACAATCGCCCTGGTATCGCTGCTGCTGACAGTCACCGTCTACCGCAAGCTTCCGAAAGAAAAATACGCTTCCGCCGCGTTTTGGACTGTCTTCCTCACCACCGTACTGTGGACAGTCGTCTGGTTCTACAAAGGCCACGACATCTACGAAGCCGTCTTGCACTGGCTGACGACACTGCCGTTCGAGACGGTCGAGAACGGGGTCAGCTACCTGATGGTTTTCTATATCCTGTACAATGCGGTCATCATTACGATGATCTTCCTCGTCAGCCTCTACTCGCCCGTCCTGCTGCGCCGCGCACGCGAAAGGTACTATCCGTTCGAGAGTATGCATACCGAAGCGCAGATGCGTTCTGTCGGCTATACGATCCGCGACACCATCATCTTCGTCACCGCTTCGACCCTGCTGCTGCCGCTGCTGTTCATCCCCGTTCTCAACGTCTTCGTGCAGCTGCTGCTGTGGCTGTGGCTGGTCAAGGATACCTTCACCTATGATGTCGGGGCGCTCTTTTATACCAAAGACGAACTCGAAAACGTCAAAAAATACAACGGAATGCTCTGGGTCATCGCCGGTGTCACCGCGATGTTCAACTTCTTTCCCATCATCAATTTCGCCGGGCCGTTTGTCGGCGAAGTGATGATGTTCCATTTCCTCGTCGGACTCAAAAGCAAAAGATAGGAGCTCGAAGGCTCCTGAAACCGTCTTCGAAACGGCACGGTAAAAAAAGCGCTTTGCCGAAAAATACGCTATGGGCACATGCGATATAATGACTGCTTGAATATCCTTCAACGTACTGCTGTCTACGTGCTTCGGCACGGATAAACCGGTATTTGGAAGCCTGGTGACAGGACATTTCCGAGCAATGCAGGGAGCCGTTATGTTCAAAATGACCATTTTCAATAAAGTTTTGATCGTACTCATCTCACTGATAGCGGTATATACTGCCGCCATCTACTTCACTGTCGGCGTCAAAGTCAACGGCATCGTCAAGACGATGGAAGAGAAAAACGCCAGAGAATCACTCTCCAAAGTCTCCGCGATCGCCAACAGTGTCTCCCGGGACCTCGAGAGCTTCAAACGAAACACCATGCGGATGCACAAAAAGGAGCTCAGAGACCTGACGGAGACCGCCTGGTCACTCATCGCAGCGAAATACCGTCAATCCGAATCCGGAAATGCCGGTTCAATCAAAAAAGACACCATGCGTCTTATCGGCAAATTGAACTATGGCAGCAACAACTACTTTTTCGTCAGCGATTACAACAGTACGCTCATTGCCCATCCCTATCTCGCCGGCAAAAACTTTTCGGAGATAAGAGATGTCAAAGGCAATCTGATCATTCCGCCCATGGTCAAAATCGCCAGAGAAAAAGGAAGCGGCTTTTACAGCTACTGGTGGAAAAAAAACGACAGCGACGACCGCCCGTACGAAAAGCTCTCTTTTGTAAAAGATTTTCCGGAATGGAAAATGATAGTGGGGACCGGTGTCTATATCGACGGCATCGAGAAAGAGATCAAAAAGCGCAAAGAGCAGCTGATACAGCGGCTAAAAAAACTTGTCAGAAATACAACCATCGGCAAAACCGGTTATATCTATGTCTTTAACGGCAAGTATAAGATGCTCGCCCATCCCAACAGCAATATAGAGGGGACGGACTTTTCCAAACTCCATAATCCGGGCAAAAATTCGTATATAGCGGACGATCTGGCAAAAGCCGCAAAATCGAAAAACAACATTCTCTACTACAAATGGGACCGGCCGACCGACAAGGGGAACTATATCTATGACAAGGTGGCCTGGGTGGAGTACCTTCCCGATCTCGACTGGTATATCGCCTCTTCCGTATATGTGGATGATTTCAGCGATGTGTCCAGGGAAATCCGGCAAATGGTTCTGTATGTGGCCCTGGCACTGCTGCTGTTTTCGCTCATCGTCGGCGTTTTTCTTTTCAGAAAAATCCTCAAACCGCTTTCCGAACTCTCCTCGGTTACCCGGGAGATCGCAGCGGGCAATTACAGCAACAGAGTCTCCGTATCGACCAATGACGAGGTCGGTCGGCTGGGTGAGGACTTCAACAAGATGGCCGACAGCATCGAAGCGTCCATCCGGAATCTCGACGACAAAGTCAAAGAGAGGACCGCAAGGCTGGAGGAACAAAAACGGGTCTTTGAAACCCTTTTCAGAGATGCAAGTGACGGCATACTGCTGCTGCAGGATGGAGCCTTTGTCGACTGTAACAGTGCGGCAGTCAGACTTTTCGGATACCCGTCCAAAGAGGAACTGCTGCATACACATCCCGCACTCCTGTCGCCGGAATTTCAGCCCGACGGATCGGAATCTGCCAAAACACTGGACAGTTTTGTGCAAGCATGCATGCAAACAGGCAAAAAGAGCTTCGAATGGGTCTACAAAAAGAAAAACGGCGAAAAAAGATGGGCCGATATCGTCATGACCAGGCTCTCTATCGGCAACCGGACGGTGATACATATTGTCTGCAGAGACATTCAGGACAAAAAAGATATGTTCGAAGAACTCGAAAACAACCGTCGGGAGATCCTGAAAGCCAAAGAGAAAGCTGAGAGTGCCACGAAGGCAAAATCGGAATTTCTGGCGAACATGTCCCACGAGATCAGAACACCGATGAACGGTATTATGGGGATGTCGCACCTTGTACTGAAAACCGATCTCGACAGGAAACAAAGAGACTATATAGAAAAGATCGACCGAAGTGCCAAAACCCTGCTGCAGATTATCAACGATATTCTCGATTTCAGTAAAATAGAAGCGGGAAAACTGGCAATAGAAAAGAGCGATTTCGATCTTTTCGATCTGATAGACGATGTGATCGGACTGATCGCGTTCAAAGCACACGAAAAGAATCTGGAACTCATCGTGAGCTACGATCCGGCAATAGGAAGAGCGTTTTACGGTGACAGCCTCAGAATCAGGCAGATTCTTACCAACCTTTTGGGTAATGCCGTCAAATTTACCGATGAGGGCTATATCGGTATCTATATTACCAAAGTGGCGGAAAACCGGTTAAGATTTGAAGTCAGGGATACGGGCATCGGGCTCAGTGAAGCGCAGGCATCCAGACTCTTTCATTCCTTTACCCAGGCGGATGCATCTACCAGCAGAAAATACGGAGGCACGGGGCTTGGGCTCTCCATCAGCAAGCGGCTTGTTGAAATGATGAACGGCACAATCCGGGTGGAAAGCGTTCCCGGGATCGGCAGCAAATTTATTTTCGAAATCGACCTTCAGGAGAAAGACGACAGCCATTCGTTCAATATATTCAGCGACAAAAAAGTACTGGTTGTCGATGACAACAAGTCATGGCGTACTATTTTGAAAAACATACTCGATATGTTCAAGCTGAAGGTCGACACGGCCAAAGAGGCGGATGAGGCACTGCGGATGATCGAAAAGTGCCACGGCTGTTACGACGTCGTGATGATCGACTGGAACATGCCGCATACCGACGGCATAGCGCTTGTAAAAACAATACGAAAAACGTACAGCCGTTCGCGAATGAGCATCTTTATGGTCAGCAGTTACCGCAAAGAAAGTATCGAAGATGATGCGCTCGCAGCCGGTGCGGATGCGTTCATCCAAAAACCCGTCAATCCGTCACTGCTGAACGATCTGCTCAGTGTGCACTTCGTGAAAGACTACAAACCCGAAAAGCTGGTTGACAGTACGCGCAAAGATGAAAGAGAATCGATCATGGCGATGACAGGTACCACTGTCCTGCTCGTGGAGGATAACGAGATCAATCAGCAGATCATCACCGGGCTGCTCGAAGACAGCCCCATTCAAATCGAGATCGCCCAAAACGGACAGGAGGCGGTCGATAGGTACAATGCCGATACCCGAAAATACGATCTCATCCTGATGGATATCCATATGCCGGTGATGGATGGCTACGAAGCGACAAAAATCATCAGGGAAAAAGACCGCGATATCCCCATCGTTGCCCTGACAGCCAATGCCATGGCGGAGGATATAGCGAAGACAAAAGCGGCGGGGATGAATGCGCATCTCAACAAGCCTGTAGAGATTGACAAACTCTACAGTGTGCTGGTGAAATACCTGTCGGGCAACATTGATACGGATGCAAAAGAGAATCCCCCGAAAGCCGATACGAAAAACGATACGCCGCTGCCCGATTTTCAGCATATCGACACCTCCGCAGGCTTGGCTCATATGGCGGGAAATACGAAGCTGTATATCAAAATACTCAAAGAGTTTTACGAAAACTACAAGGGACTGAACATCGAGCAGTTAAGCGATGAAGCGCTTGAAAGGTCGATGCACACCGTCAAGGGACTTGCGGCCAATATCGGTACCCGGGAACTCTGCGATGCCGCCAAAGCGATCGAAGAGAATCCCGACAGAAGCCTTTTTGAAAGATTTTATCAGTGTCTGAGACCGGTGATGGAGGAGATCGAAACCCTCGTGAAACACGAGGAACACGAGGAGCAAAAAAAGAAGCCCCCTATGGACGACGCACTGAAAAAAGAGCTTTTCGATGCGCTGAAAGAAGCGATTATTACTCCACCAAAAAATATTCCGAATCTCAAGCTGCATAAGCAACTTTTGGATGCCTGAAATAACCTGCAACTCTTTCAGGGGTCTTTTGAAGTGATTCCATGAAGGTTTGTGTGTTCTCTTC
>JALWNV010000023.1:512-1782 GCA_027083665.1 Helicobacteraceae bacterium | reverse complement strand
TTCAGCCGGTTGCGTATCCAGACCGAAGTGTCCGTATAGATCGCGAACGTCAGCTGCGGATAGCGCACCCGGAACTCCGCGAGCGTTTTGCGGATCTGCTTGACCAGCGCAATGGCATTGCCCTGCTTGGACTTGGTGATGTTGATCGAGACGTTTCGCTGCCCGTTGTAGTGCGAAAGCTCCGAAGCGTCGCCCAGCTCGAAACTTACCTGCGCGATCTCGCCGATGCGTACATGTTTGCCTCCGACATCAAGCATGGTCCGTGCGATCGTATCGGCACGCTTCTCCCCGTTGTAGGTGCTGATATAAAGATGTTCCCCGCGGCGTTTGACCGTCCCGACGGGAAAGATGGAACTGAGACTCTGCAAGGCCGCGACAACGGCCGCCGGCGAAAGAGCGTAGGCCTCCAGGCGGTCGGGATCGAGCCGGAAAACCAGCTCCGCGTCCGAATCGCCCCGGATCGAAATCTCGCTGAGCTCTTTGTATTCGCTGAGCGCACTCTTGAGTTCGTCCGCACGCGAAAGCAGCTCGTCCATCGGCACGTCCCCCGCGATCGCGATGAGCACCAGCGGGATCGTCTCCTCGTGGATACGGGCGACCGGTTCGTTCATGTCCGCCGGCAGGTCGCGCTGGGTCCGGTCGAGAATATCCTTGACCTCGCTGAGCACGTTCACGTTCTGCGCGCCGGGCTTGATATCGGCAAGGATGGAAAAACTGCCGTTTTTGATCGTCGTCCTCACCGTATCAAGTTCGTTGATATTGCGCAGATCGTCCTCGATCGTTTTGACGACCATCTTGTCAAGCACATCCGCACTTGCGCCGGCATACCCGCCGGTGATGGAGATCTTGTCCATCTGTACCGGCGGGAAGATCTCCTTGGGAATATTGATATAGGCGAAAACGGAAAGCAGCAGGATGAAAAAAAGCAGCAGATGGTTCAGCAGCGGCTTGTCAAGGGCGAATTCGATCAGGCGGCGAATCACTGAAGCTCCTCGTCAAACAGTGTGTCGAGCACCTGGTTCTTGAAGCGCATCGCTTCGACCCGGCTGCGAATCACGCGGTTCTCCTCCCTGAGCGTATCGTACTCGCGCTGCAGTACGGCGATATCGCGGCTCTTGTAGTAGATGGCATTCGTCAAATAAATCTTGGGAAACAGCAGCAGCCACGCAATTGCGAACACCAGCAGCGTCGTCAGCAAAAAGCGAAGATCAAGCCCTTTTCGCGTGACAATTTCGCCGCCGACCTCTTCGAGTCTGCGATCCTTATCGCT
>JALWNV010000023.1:0-502 GCA_027083665.1 Helicobacteraceae bacterium | reverse complement strand
GAACCGCCGCAGTTTGGCACTGCGGCTTCTCGGATTTTCTCCGAGTTCGTCCGCTTTCGCGGTGATCGGTTTTTTCGGTTTCGCCCGTCCCAACGCATGGTCGCCGCCGCAGGTGCAGCGCATCGCGTCGGGCGGGCAGATGCAGGATTTGCTCCACTGTGCGAAACGCTGTTTGACGATACGGTCTTCAAGCGAATGAAACGCGATGATGCCGATCGTCGCACTCGGGAGACAGGCCGCCTCGATCACATCGAGCAGCCGGCGCAGCTCCCCGAGTTCGTCATTGACTTCAATACGAATCGCCTGCATCACGAGTGTCGCCGGATGGATCTTCTTCCCGCGCATTCCGTACGGGCGCACCGCCTCCGCCAACGCTTTCGCCGAATAAAACGGCCGCTGCCGGACGATCGCCGAAGCCACTTTCGCCGCATGGGGAAGCTCGCCGTACCTCTCAAAACCCGTTCGAGCGCCTCCCGGCCGTAGGTATTGACGACATCCGAAG
>JALWNV010000022.1 GCA_027083665.1 Helicobacteraceae bacterium | reverse complement strand
GGTACAGCCGCTCGAGTGCCAGCTTGTGCCGGCCGAAAAACCCTTCGGGGAACACGACGAATTTCTGAACGTTCAGCTGATCCGGCTGAATGATCCCCGGCGGCATGTAGCGGCCGCTGCTTTCAAAAGTATCGCGCGCGAGCCCTGCCTTAAGCGTCAAATCCCAGCGGTGTTCAAAGGTATGTTCCCAGGCAAGATCGGCATAGGCTCTGGGCAGAGAAATCCGGTCGCTTTCAGGCTGAAGCGCGTAGTTGATGCCGTATGCGGCCCCCTGTTCATAACCCAGCAGACGGGTTTTGAACGTCAGTCCGTTTTTGGCGACCGTCAGACCAAACGCATACGCTCTCAGCCATAACGGGGCATCGCCCGTTTCGGAAAACTGCTCATTGTAGCGGCCGTACAGCCCCTGCGAAAGCGCGTCGCTCCCGGCATACGGGTGCGAATCGTCCCGGGAATAGTACGCATCGGCATCGATCCGGAAGCCCGCCTGCCGTGTATGCAGTACCGCACCGCCGCCGAGCCGGCCGCGGCTGCCGCCGAAAGCGAACACACTGCTGCGCTTTTTGAACACTCCGGTATCTTCGGCATAGGTCACGACACGAATCATCCCGGCATAAGCGTTGATGCCGTCGGTCTGCGCCCCGGGGCCCCGTGTCACCTCGATCCGTTTGATCAGTTCAATCGGCATCTGCAGATAAGGTGAGTAACCGTCAAACGCGAGGTCGTTGACGGCCACATCGTCGATAAACAACCTCGACTGCCCGTAAGCCAGCGGATTCGAACCTCTGAAACTGATCGAAACATAGTTCAGATTATCGATAAACACATCAATCCCCGGAATGGTTTTCAGTGCATCAAGCAATGTACCCGCCCCGATGGCTTCGAGCCGTTTGCCCGAAATCACCGAAACGATAAAAGGCTGATAATCGATATTTTCCTTCGTCTGCTCCGCGATGGAACAAAAACGGACGAGATCCTCCCGGATACTGTTAATGTCCGGCGGCGGGGAATCACTGCTTCCCTCTGCGGCAAAAGCCAAAAGACATACCGCCGCCAAAATCCCCATCTGTTTCATCATCTTCGCTTTGCCGCCCCGGAACCGTTTTGCGCTTTTCGGATCGAGAGCGCTTTGCCGTAATCGTCGACTCTGAGCATCGCAGCATAGCGGAGCACCCCTCCGTACGCTATCGGCATCCCGATACCGCGGTAACGGATACCGAACATATTCGACAGACGCAGGAAGCTCTTTTCAAAAGCGCCGAACCAGATTTCGATGCCGAGCGCTTCGGATATTTCGTAGACCCGATCGTGTGCGGCAAGCGTGATCTTTTTCGAGTCTCTCAGCCCGCGGTACTGCGGACTGATGATACTGCGCGAAACCTCGCCCGCCTTTTCGGGGGCGAAACCGAACTCCCGCACATCAAGGCGGTACGCTTCGAGCGTCGGCGTCGGAAACTCGAACGGGGCATGATGCACGAAACGTGTCGATGCCGCCAGTTCGCCGCGTTCGTCGAGCACCGCGATGAAATCGCTGTACGCATCAAATTTGTCCGATTCCCGTTTGTCCGGATATTTTTTATGATCGAAATAGCCTTTCTCCACACAATAAATATCATACCGCTGCCGAAGCACCCTGTCATACAACTCTCCCTCGCGCTCAGCGACCACCGCTTCAAAATCCATTTTCCATCCCTTTACTCGACTTCTATCTCTGCATAAATTATATTCTTTCGTCACTTAGACTTTCGTCCCAAATCAGGAAATAGAAATTCCACCCGAGGCAG
>JALWNV010000021.1 GCA_027083665.1 Helicobacteraceae bacterium | reverse complement strand
GATATCGACCCTGTCGCCGAAAGGTGCGAGACGTTCTTTGGAAAACGCGATCGCCGTCTCGTCCCGGTCGATCCCGACGAGCCGCAGCTTCGGATGGGCTTCGAGCAGCAGCGAACTGTGACCGCCGTATCCCATCGTACAATCGACCAGGACACCCGTTTCGCAAGACGAAAACGTTTCGGCGACTTCCCTGTACAGTACCGGTATGTGGGGGAGATTCTGCATCCGCTATTGTAACCCGATGGAACTTAAGAGGTAGTTCTGAAAATGCGCCTGCAGCGGCATAACCGACTGTCCCGAACGTGAAATCATCGTAAAATTGCGTTCGAACCGGTGTGCACGGATCGGTACCTCCGCCAGCCGCCCCGCTTCGATATCCCGCTTGACGGAAATCCGGGGCAACACACTGATATATTCCGTATTGCACAACAGAAAGTTTTTAATCGACTCGATATGCTCGAGCTCCATGACGATGTTGAGTTCCTTGTCGACCGGCGAAATGGCGTTGAGAAAGACCGACCGCGTCCCCGAGCCCTTCTCCCGTAATATCCACGATTTCGCGGCCAGCTGATCAATATACCACGGGCCGTCGGCCGCGAGCGAACGGTCGCTGCTGACAACGATCAGTTCATCGCGCATCAGGACGTTGCTCTCGATCTCCTCGAGCACGCCGTCGCCTTCGATGAAACCGACATCCACCTCGCCCGAAAGCACTTTGCCGATCACCTCCGCCGTATTGGCACTTTTGAGCGAAACGACGACATTGGCGTTGGCGTCCATATACTCGCTGATTAGTGCGGGAATGAAATATTCCGCAATCGTCACGCTCGCCGCCAGCCTCAGCTCCCCGCTGAGCGAGTCTGAACGCAACTGTTCGTAGAGAGTCTGAAGCGCCTCGACATGCGGGCGCGCCGAGCGCATCAGCATGGCTCCACGGCCGTTGAGCACCAGCCGCTTGCCGATACGCTCAAACAGCGGCCCGTCGAGCAGGCGTTCAAGCTCCTTGATCGCCATGGAGACCGCCGACTGGCTCAACTCGAAGCGTCTGGCCGTTTCGATGATCTTTTCGCTTTTTCCGAGGTCGAGGAACAGCTCCAGTTGCTTGAGAGTATACATTGAATTCCTCGCAAATTTTTTGTATATTATATCATTTTTGTTTGATTTTTTTGAACAATAGTTTTGTGATACAATTCATCACAAGTAAAAAAACAAGGTAAATAGCCCATGAAAAGAAGAACCTTACTCAAAGGCGCACTGGCCGGCACCGGAATCGCCGCTGTCGGTCCCGACGCCTTTGCCGCAGGCCAACCCGTCGACAACCGTCCGATCTCCTCGATCAATTTTCCGCAGAAGCGTCCGATGATCACCTATTCCGACCGTCCGCCGCTGCTCGAATCCCCGCGTGACGTCTTCGCCAACCCCGTCACGCCCAACGACATGTTTTTCGTCCGCTGGCACATGCCCGACATCCCGACACATATCGATCTCGACACGTTCCGCATCAAAGTCAACGGCCTCGTCGAGAAAGAGCTCTCCATCTCCGTCGACGAGCTGAAAAACGACTACGAGCCGGTCGAAGTCTATGCCGTGCTGCAATGCGGCGGCAACAGCCGTTCGGCGTTCAAGCCGACTCCCGGCGGCATCCAGTGGGGCAACGGCGCCATGGGGTGCGCCCGCTGGAAAGGGGTACGCCTTCGCGATATCCTCGACCGCGCCGGTCTGAAAAAAGGGGCGCAGTGGGTCGGTTTCAACGGCAGCGAAACGGCCGCCTACTATGAAACTCCG
>JALWNV010000020.1 GCA_027083665.1 Helicobacteraceae bacterium | reverse complement strand
GGATTTTGAATCCGTCGTGTATACCAATTTCACCACGGTGGCTTGGTTGACGGAATTGTAGTCAAGCGTTGCTTAAAGCTACCGTAAACCGAGATTGCCGTCAAAATAGAGTCTCAAAGCACTTTTCGTTATAATCCATCACAAAACTCCAAGACAGGACTCTTTTTTGCGCCACGCATTCTTTATCGCCGTTTTGGCTATCGTTATCTATGCAGGCATTTCGACGATCGTTGCGGATCCCGGTATCATCGGTACCGTCGGGGCGGTGATCGCCGAGGCCAACCGCTCGCTTTTCGGCTATATCTCGTTCGGCTATCTTTTCGCGCTGCTGTATCCGCTGTACCGTTTCTACAGGGAACCGGGGCTCGACATCGGACGGACCGAAAAGATCCTGGCGTCGATTCTGGTGTTTTTCTCGCTGCTGATTTTTCAGGCAATGGTGACAGACGGTCCGCTTCGCGGAGCGCTCGGTGCGGGTTTTGTGGATTTCCTGCATCCGTACATCGGGACATTCGGCTTATGGGTTTTCTGGACGATGACCGTCGCGATCGCCGCGGTGATGCTGATCGATGCGGAGCAGTTTCCCGCACTGACGAATCTCCGCGGACGAGCGGAGGAAATAGAAACATCCGGGAGACCGGAGCGAAGCGACCGGGAAGCGATGGGGACGGAAGAAGCGCCCGATACGCCGCCGCCGTTTTCGGAACCGGACACGGTTCCGGAGCCGGAAGCCGCAGGGGAGGAAGATCCGCTCGATGCTCCGGCATTCGAACGCCGTGACGCCGCAGACCGGTCTGTCCCGGAACCCAAGATCGTCAAAAAGCGTACGAAGAAAAAGACGGAGGTGCCGCCGCAGGAAGCTTCGGAAAACGAACCGCCGCAAAACGAAGGTGAAAGCACCATTGTGGAGATGGCCGAAGCGATCAAGAAAAAGAAAAGCACCGTTATCGTCAGCGAACTGGATGAGAACAGGAAGCTGCTGGATCAGATCGAAAAAGGCAAGGCCGAAAAGCCGAAAAACTTCAAACTGCCGTCGGTCAGCTTCCTGCAAAAGCCGCCGAAGCAGGGCAACAGCATCGACGAAAAGGAGCTTGACGACAAGATCCGCGACCTGATCGACAAGCTGGCCCACTTCAAGATCCAGGGCGATGTCATCCGTACGTACGCCGGTCCGGTCGTTTCCACCTTCGAGTTCAAGCCTGCGGCCAACATCAAAGTCTCGAAGATTCTCAACCTCCAGGACGACCTTGCTATGGCGCTGCGGGCGCAGACCATCCGTATCCAGGCGCCCATCCCCGGCAAGGATGTTGTCGGGATCGAGATTCCCAACCGGACGGTCGAGACGATCTACCTGCGCGAGATATTCGAAAGCAAGCTTTTTACGGAGGCCAAATCGCCGCTGACCATCGCTTTGGGCAAGGATATCGTCGGCAAACCTTTTATCACCGACCTCAAGAAGCTGCCGCATCTGCTGATCGCCGGGACGACCGGCTCGGGAAAATCGGTCGGGATCAACGCGATGATCCTCAGTCTTCTTGACAAAAATTCGCCCGATCGGCTCCGGCTGCTGATGATCGACCCGAAAATGCTCGAGTTCTCAATCTACAATGACATTCCGCACCTGCTTACCCCGGTTATCACCAAGGCGAAGCAGGCGATCGCGGCGCTGAACAATATGGTCGGAGAGATGGAACGCCGCTATCAGCTCATGAGTGAAGCGCGCGTCAAGAACATCGAAAACTACAACGAGAAGATGAAAAAGGAGGGCGGACAGCCTTTCCCCTATAT
>JALWNV010000019.1 GCA_027083665.1 Helicobacteraceae bacterium | reverse complement strand
AACGGGTCATCGAGACCTTCGCCGACGAACTCTGCAGCATTGGCGACTATATCCTCACCGGCGGCGAGCTGCCCTCGCTGGTCATGAGCGACGCCATCTTGCGCAACGTCGAAGGGGTACTCGGCAACAGCGAATCTTTGCAAACCGAGAGCTTCGAAACGGCGCTTTTGGAAGCACCCTCTTTCGCAAAACCGCCGCTTTTTCAGGAAATGGCCGTCCCATCAGAATTCTTAAAGGGAAACCACAGTAGAATTGCGGCACTCAAATCAGCCTTGTCGGAATGCAAGACAAAATTCTTCAGGCCTGAGCAGCTAATCAAGCACAGAAAAAGGACATTGTATGAGAAATAAATACATCGAGAATTTCGAAAATGCTCAAGTCGCTGAAAAGAACGTTCCCGACTTCCGCGCCGGAGATACCGTACGCCTCGCCGTCACCATCAAAGAGGGTGACAAGACTCGTGTTCAGAACTACGAGGGCGTCTGTATCGCTATGCGCGGCCAGGGAACGGGTAAGACCATTACCGTTCGTAAAATCGGTGCCAACGGCATCGGAATCGAACGGGTCTTCCCGATCTACAGCGACAGCATCAACGAGATCAAAGTACTCCGCCGCGGACGTGTACGCCGCGCGAAACTCTTCTACCTGCGCGACCGTGCCGGTAAAGCCGCCCGTATCAAAGAGCTCCGCAAGTAATTGCAGGCTTTTTGCCGACGGCACCTATCGTATTTCTTCCGAATTTCATCCGCCTGTAATCCGTATTACTTTATAATACCGTTTCAAATGACTTTCCCTTTCCAAGGCAGAACCCGTGGACTATTTTGACGATCTCCGTACGGTGTGTACCATTAATTCCTACACCAAAAACAAAACCGGCGTCGACCAAGTCGGGCGCCGTTTCGACACCTGGCTGACCGAACTCGGATTCACACTGACGTGCCATACACGCGAGCTCATCGGAGACCACCGCCACTATCGGAGCCCCTGCACCGAAGGCAAAAAGCTCCTGCTGCTGGGACATCTCGACACGGTTTTTCCCGAAGGAAAATTCGAATCCTACCATGAAGACGACACCTGGGTCTACGGTCCCGGCGTCTGCGACATGAAAGGCGGCAACATTGTTTTGCTCGAGGCCCTGCGCCGCCTGCATGCGGCGAATCGACCCATTCGGAACATCGACATCCTGTTTGTCAGCGACGAAGAGACCGGCAGCGACGACTCCAAGTACCTCACCCGTGAACTGGCGAAAGAGTACGACTACTGCCTCGTCTACGAAGCGGCCGGAAAGCACGGCGAAGTCGTCGTCGGGCGCAAAGGGGTCGGCACCTTTACCGTCGATATCACCGGTATCGCGAAACATGCCGGAAACTTCTATGCCGAAGGGGTTGACGCCAATCTCGAAGCGGCATACAAGCTGCAAAAACTCGTCGCCCTCACCGATCTTGAAAAGGGCACGACCGTCAACGTCGGCAAAATCGAAGGCGGAATCGGTGCCAATACGATCTCACCGCACGCGCACCTGCTGTTCGAAATCCGCTACAAAACCGCGCAGGAGCGCGACCGTCTGCTCACCGCGATCGATACCATCGTCCACACCGCCTACGTTCCCGGCACCTCCGCAAAACTCGGCGGCGGCATCCAGCGTGACGTCATGGCGCATACCGCCGCGACCGACACCTTCGTCCGTACCCTCGAAGCGATCAGCGGTACCGCCCTGCCGACCGAAGAGCGGGGCGGTGTCAGCGATGCGAATATTGTCAGCGCCGCCGGCGTCATGACCCTCGACGGCTTCGGCCCGTTCGGCGACGGCGATCATACTGTCCACGAACGGGCCCTCAAAAGCAGCTTCGAAGCGCGTATCACGCTTTCGGAAACACTGTTCACCCATTTTTCAACCCACCTGGATTTCAAGGAGTAACCATGCGCAAAGTCGGTCTATGGATGTATCAAAACGGCGGCGGCGACGTTATCGAGAAAAAAATCGTCGAAAAACTTCGCGAACGCGGAATCGAAAGCGTCACCGGCCTCGATCTGCGTTTTGCCGAGGCGGAAAACGGAGCGATGATGTGCAAAGGGACCAACATGCTCGACCTCGATCTCTTTTTCTCCTACAACGCCGGCGAACAGACGGTGGCGCAGGTCTATATGTACGAGGTGCTCAACGATTTCATTCCGACGGTCAACAGTTTTGAGGCTTTCCGGGTTTCTGAAGACAAGTTCCGCAGCAACATGGCGCTCGGCAAAGCCGGTGTCACCACCTCGGACTTTTTCATCTGCCACCGCGAAAGCGACCGCGACCATCTTTACGAGCGGCTGGGAAAATGGAAGAAAATGGTCTTCAAACCGATCGACGGGTGGGGCGGCGCCGGAATGGCGCTGCTTGACAGCCGCGAAAACTTCGAGATGCTGATGCCGTTTATCAATCAGATGGATATCCGCAACATCTACGTCGAACGCTTCGTCAACTACGATTTCAGCGACTACCGGATCGATATCGTCGACGGTGAGTTCATCAGCTGCTACGGCCGCAAAGCGAGCGGCCGGGACTGGCGCACCAATATCACCGCCGGCGGCAGCGTCATTTTGCGCGAGCCCAACGACGACGTCGTCGACGTCGCCGTCCGCGCCAGTAAAGCGCTCGGAATGGATATCGCCGGCGTCGACATTATCTACGATCTCGACCGCGAAGAGTATGTCGTCCTCGAAGTCAACGGTATTCCCGCATTCGCCACACCCGAACAGGAAGCGATGGGGATCGACTTCAACGACAAAAAGATCGAAAAGATCGTCGAACTGATTGACCGGAAGACGACGGCATAACCGTCGAACAATGCACTATTGTCCATTGTCTATTGACCAAATAAAAAGGAGAACACATGTCACAAAAAAAACTGCCGAAAATCGGCCTGCTCTATCTGGATTATGTCCTGCGCTTTTTCGACCACAGCAACTTCAAGGGGTGGCCGGACAAAATCGAAACCGTCACGTACCACTGGAAAAACGACAAGGATCGTTTTATCCGGGAGGTCAAACGCAAGAAGATCGATGTTCTTGTCGGCAACATCCCCGCTACCGCCTACGAGACGTTCAAAGAGATCGCCGCGGCGCTGCCGCATGTGCGTTTCATCCCGTCGATCGAAACCCAGTTCCCGAACAAGTCCAAAGAGAACGTCACGCTTTTTTGCGAAAAATACGACCTGGCACACCCGAAAACGGAGATCTTCTACGATATCGAAAAAGGATACGAATACCTCAAGCACTGCACATACCCGAAAATCGTTAAGCGTAGCTACGGCCCGTCGAATTACGGCGGCTACTATGTCCACAAGGTCGACGACTATAAGGAAGCGAAAGCGCTTTTCGACCGGCGGAAATATGTCCCGATGTATATCCAGGATGCGATCGATCTCAAAGACAGCGGCGATATCCGCGTCATGCTCATCGGGCACAAGCCGGTCTGCGCTTTCTGGCGCTACAGCGGTGACGGCGAATGGATCACCAACACGAGCCAGGGCGGATCGATGAGCTACGACAACGTCCCGATGAACGCCCTCGAACTCGCGGTCAAGGCTTCCAAGGCGGCCAAAGCCGAATACTGGGCCTGCGATATCGCCATCGACGCCAAAACCGGCAAAGCCTATATCCTCGAATGTGCGACCGCATTTGCCGCATTCCCCTATATCCGCGACTGGATCTGCCAGTACATCATGTGGGACCTCAGCGACGGACGTTTCCGAATGCCGCACGTCCCGCTGTTCAGCTGGGAAGAGCTCGGCAAGATGTCCCCTTCGATGCTGCGGACGATGCGCCATATCTACTTCGCCAAATACACCCCCTCCGCCGACGGTGCCTACTGGCTGGCCGACAAAGGGCCGTTTGAGATGGAAGAGGCGGGCGAATCCCGCCCCGAGGACGTCCCCGATCCCATCGAGCCGCCCGCGAGCGAAGAGGAACTTCCCGAGGAGGTCAAGGAGGCGTTTGACGCCGATACGCACGACGAGCTTCCTTCGGATGAGAAATATACGCTCGCCGATGTCACCTTGACGCAGCTGCTGACACTGCAGAGCATGGAAGAAGAGATGGCCGAAAAAATAAAATCGCTCATCGACGAAGGAAAAATCAGCCGTTTCGAAGAGCTCGAAGCGTATGATTTCGTCCCCAAAGAGCATCTGGCGATGTGGAGCAAAGCGTTTCGGGAGGCATAGCCGCGGTTGCGCCAAACGCCGGTGCGGCAGCGGTTTCGAAGCGGGAATATTTTCTACAAAAGGCAGCGCATGAGACAACAGTACAGTTCCTATAGCGAGTGTGTCGATTTTTTTCGTCGGGCGCAAAAAAATCATCCCGATCTTTTCCGTGTCGAAACGATCGGACAGACATGGGAAGAACGCGATATCATCTGCGTCACGCTCTCCGACGGGATGAGCGATGCCGACGAGAAGCCGGCGCTGTTTTATACCGGCACCATCCATGCGCGCGAATGGATCGGCATCGAACTGGCGCTGGCCTATGCCCGCTATGTGATCGACAATATCGATTACGATCCGCAGCTGCGCCGGCTGCTCGGGCGTGCGACCTTTTATATGGTCCCCTGCGCCAACCCAGACGGGTTCGAGTACTCGCGCAACCATTTCTCCTTCTGGCGGAAAAACCGCCGCCAGAACGCCGACGGCAGCTACGGTGTCGATCTCAACCGGAACTTCTCCGTCGGATTCACCCCGAACAAAAACACGACCTCGAACGTCTATTCCGGTCCTGAGCCCTTCAGCGAACCCGAAACGAGGGCGCTGCGCGACTTCGTACTGTCGCATCCCAATATTTCGATCGCCCTCGATTACCATTCGCAGGGCAACGTCTTCTTCCCCGCGCACAATTTCATCCATGAAGACGCCGTCGACGCCACCGATCTCAACGTCCTTTCGGCCAACATGGCCGAAGAGATCCGAAAGGTCAGCGGACGCGAATACGGCGTGCACATGGGGAAACCGCCGACACACCTCATCAGCGGCAGCGGGCGGGAGTTCTACTACTCCACCGGAGCACTCGCGCTCGTCGTCGAGGTCGGCTCACGCAATATTTCGGATTATCAGCAGAACATGCAAGAACATATCAACGAGCAGATCCCCGCGCTGACCTTCGCCCTCTCCGAAGCGCCGCATTACCGAAAAAACGACGCGTTGCCGCGCGTCGGCGCCTTTCATGCCATAGAAGTCGGTGCACGGGAAGTGACGCTGAGCTGGAACTATCCGGAAAAAAACGATGTCTATTTCGAGATCTACCGCTCCAAAAAGCTCAAAGGCTTCTGCCAAAGCGCCAACCGTGTCGGGATGACGCGCTCGTTCGAGTTTACCGACGTGCTGCTCGAAAGCGCAACCAACTACTACTACTTCATCCGCGCCGTCGACCGGCGGCGCTATATCAAATCGCCTTTCGCCCCGTGGGTCGGTATCCGTACCGCACCGTTTACACATATGTTCTCCAAAATCCTCTTTCCCCGGCGCCCCGAAGTGGGCTACGTTGGCGAAAAGACGACGAAGAACAAAGAGCACTTCGGCGAGAACTCGATGTTTGTCGGTATCAGCGAAAAAAAGGGCGAATGCTTCGGTGTTGCGGGTTTCTCGCTTGAAAGCGTCCCCGAAAACGCCGTGATCAAAAGCGCCCGCATCTCCTTCTATCCGATGAACCGCGTCAGTGTGCAGGTAGAGAGCTACGGAGAGTGGCGTATCGGATTGATGGACGAACGTTCCATCGACAACGTCTACAGCTTCGACGAAGTCAAACAGGCGAAAATTCTCGGTTTCATCGACCGTCCGACAAAGTCCCAGCAGCTTTCGCAGGGAATCTGGCGCACCTACGATTTCGCCAAACAAGAGCGTATTCTGCTGCAAGACGCCCTCAAACGCCGCAAGGTCTTTTTCCGGATGGAGGGACCGACAAAGCTGCCGCTGGACCGGGCTTCGCAGCTGATGCAGTGGGATATCGGCTACGGCAAGTTCAGCGGCGGACTCACATTCCGTCCCAAGCTTGAGATCTCCTATACGCTCGAACCGGTCCGGCTGGTCCTTCAATCGCAAAAAGAGTGCACCATCGCCAACGACGGCACCGTCAAAGAGGAACTCGTCAGCGGCTTCGGCCCCAAAGGCGAACATCTGTACGGCTGTTTCGACTTCGATCTCACCCAGGTACCCGATATCGACAAAACCGTTATCGCCGACGCCTATCTCGAGCTCGACGTGCAGTCCGCACGCGGCACCGTCGCCACACGCCACCATATCGAGATGGTCCGTCTGCCCGAAGGCGACCCGACTGTCGAAAGTATCCGCCGCCGAGAGGTGATCGAGCGTATCGGCTACGACGTCAGTACGGAGACACTGGCCAAAGAGCATGCACAGCGTTTCGTCTTCGATACCCTCTCGATCGCGGAGATGATCGACGCCATCCGTGCCGGGCAGAAGCTGTCGTTCATCATTCACGCCTCGAGCGCACAGAATTTCTGCAAGAATGAACGCTGCAACTGGATGGACCCCAAACGGGTCCACCGCCCGCGCCTCGTTCTCGAATATGTCAAGAAGCGCCGCTACCCGCCGTCACCCGTTTCGAACCTGCGCTGGAGTATGGAAAAAGGGATGATCCGTCTGCAGTGGGAAAATCCGAAAGAAGAAGGATTCCGGGGTGTCATCGTCGTCAAAAACCGCTTCCGCGTACCGTCGACGCCGTACGACGGCCAGAAACTCTACGGCGGCAGCGACAACTACACCTATGACAACTTCGGAGCCGCCGACGTGCATAAATACTATGCCGTTTTCAGCTACGACGACGTGCCGAATTTCTCGGACGCGGCCTTTTTGGAGTATGAGGGAAAATGACGCTCAATCTGCTTTTCATCACTTCCGCTGCGCTTTTCATGCTCGCGGTCGTCAAACAGCTGCTCGAGATCAACGCCTTTTTGAACCGGCTGCGCGAACGGCACCCCGCACTCTACGAATCGATGGGGCGCCCGCGCTGGAACATCCAGTTCGGCGACCGGCATTTTCGCGAAGCGATCAGATATATCCGTTCCAAGCGCTTCAGCGAACTGAATGATCCCGAACTCGACCGCATCTACAAAGCAATTAAAAAAGCCGACTATGTCGCCATCCTCTCCGCCGTCGCCGCCATCGGCGTCACACTGATCGAAGTCATGCGCTACAGCGCACACTCCTGATATCCGGCATCAGCTTTTGTTTTCCGAGGAGACCGCTTTGGTTTTGAACTCCTCCAGTTTGTGTTTGAGTTCGTCGAAAAGTTTTTCCACACGGTTTTTGCCGCGAATCTCCTTTTCGACCTTTTCGATCTCGTCGTCGAGCATCTTGTAAGTCGTTTCGCTTGTACTGATATACCCGGGCGCTTCGGCCAGTTTGAGCTGTTCGCGGGCGACGTCGAGATGGCCCAGCGCCGCCTTTTTATCCTGTTTGGCCACGTGCGACGCCTCTTCGATCAGCGCCTGGGCGTTCAGCAGCGGCAGCGGGATCACGATCTGACTCTGCGCGAACGTCCCCAATGCCATCAACAGTACTTCTTTGGCCTCATCGGGCTTCGATTCGTTGAGATATTTCGCCGCCAGTTTGAGCGCGTTGGGATAAGAGACCAGCGGCAGGCTCACGGTCACGATATCGATCTCGCTTTGAAGCGTCGAGAGCAGGATCCGGGCTTCTTGCACTTTGCCGTCATCAAGCAGCTCCTCGACCGCTTTGACCTGGGACTTGACATCCTTTGCCGTTCCCACATACTCGACGCTTCGAACCGTCCCGTCGATCGGCAGCAGCGCAGGCGCATTGGGCGCCGCCAGGACCACTTCAAGCTTCCCGATCGCTTTTTCCAATGATTTTTTCGCATGCTCGATATCGTTTTTCTGCAGTGCGCCAAGCACCTCGTGCGTCAACGATACCGCTTCGACCGCCTCTTTGATCAACGCGACATCCTGCTTTTTACCGGCATCGACTTTCGCCGAGGCCACCGCCTCGCTGGTCACCTCTTTTGACGTTTTCGCCATCATCGGGACTCCGGCCAGCATTCCGGCCGCCACTATTGAAACCAGATATTTTTTCATGATCTTTCTCCTTACGGTTGTTTTTGGAGAAATTGTAGGCAGTAGGGGCAAACACCAATGCAACCCCGATTGCAGTTGGAGCAAAAACAGCGTTCAGTAC
>JALWNV010000018.1 GCA_027083665.1 Helicobacteraceae bacterium | reverse complement strand
TGAAGCGCTGCAGTACCTCGCGGAAGATATCCCGGTTGAAGAGTTGGCACGGTTCACGACGGAACGGGCCGAGGTTTACGAATCGCTCGACGATTTGCCTTTCGATGCCCGGACCAAGGAAAAACTTAAAAAATTGCGTGTAGTATTCTACAGTCCAAACGTATCGGGGGATATCCTGATCAAAAACGGTGAACGGCAGCTGCATGTCACCTTTTTATACAATCTCGGCAGCAAAAAAGTGAGTGATATTGAAATGGCCCAGTAGTCTGAAGCGTTCTCCCAAGCCCGCCGCGGCGAATCGAACGGTATTTATCAGCAAAAGAATGCTTCCCGTGACGGCGGAGGGGGCGGTCGATGTCGTGCTTTCGCCGGCGTTTTACTGGTTCCGCGAACAGGTATTGCCGGCGAAAAACGCACAGCAGGCGAGGAAACTGGCCCCGGCCTTTTTCGATGCCATTATCCCCGAGGGCCGATACGAATATATGGCCGTTCCCCGCAACGAGACGTTCTGGCTTTTCGCCTACGATCCGGATTTGATCGTCGAAACGCTCGCCGACAAGGGGCTCAAGCCTTCACAGGTGCGCGCGGTCTATTTCGCCCAGCTCGAATGTACCGGGCTGGAAGAGCCGCTGGCGATCAACGAGGAGCAGATCCTCGTCGACAATGAAGGCGTTCTCAGTGTTCTCCCATCGCGCTACGGCGAAGCGAAAGAGCCGGTGGAGGCGTATTGTGCCCGCACGCCTCGGAGCCGGCACAAGGTCGCGGTCAGCCTGTTCCGCTCCGGTGTACTCGACGAGAAGCAGCTCGGGCGGCTGACGGCCGTGGCGATCGCTTTTCTCGCCGTTTACCTCGTCGGCTTTCTTCAGCTGCGCCATCAGTACCGCGAGCAGCTGGTCCGCGAACATGCCCTCAAAACGCATTACAAGCTTCCCGAAACGTCATTTCAGCTCAAAAGCCTCGTCAATTCGCTTGAAGGGCGGCAAAAGCGCCAGCTGGCGCTGCGTGCGGTGATGAAGAACGTGACCCGGCTGCCGCTGCAGACGGGTGAAGCCTTGACGCAGCTGACGCTCAAGCCGAAAAAGGCCGATATGACGATCGTATTGGCCGCGCCCAAACGTGCCGAGGCGATCAAGTCGGCCCTGCAGAAGTTTGCCCGGGTGACTTCGGCCAAAGTCAAGGACAGGACCTTTTACGTGAGCATCGCCTATGAATAAAATCAATCCGCTTTACATTTTCGCTTTCTTTACGCTGATGGCGGTATTTATGATCTACGAGAGCCACCGGATGGAGCAGAAAATTTCGGCCAGGGCGCAGGCCAATGCGGCGACGCAGATGCTGGGCGAAAAAGTCGCTTCGCTCAAATCGCGCTGGAAAGACCCCGGGAGCGCACGGAAAAAGATCGACAAGGTGCTCGGGCTCGGGATGTTCGCGTCGAAAGTCAAGGTGCGCGAAAGAAAACACGGCGTTTATAAAGTCGTGGTATCGGAGCTCAAAGCGCGCGAAGTCGATACGCTGGTTACAAAGATGCTCAACGAGACGCTGACCGTCAAGACGCTGAAGATCATCCGGAACGCCGACAAGAATGCGACTGTCGCATGGGAGTTCGCCTTGTGAAACGTATCGGAAAATTCTTTTTTTATATAGTGCTGTTTCTTGCTCTGGCGGTCTTCTTTTCGCCCAAGCGGCAGCTGTACTACCTTGCCGAATCAAAGCTGCAACCGTACGGTGTCGTGCTCAGCGGAGAATATGTCGACGACCGCGGTTACGGTCTGGTGCTTTCGGGAGGGACGCTTTATTATGAGG
>JALWNV010000017.1 GCA_027083665.1 Helicobacteraceae bacterium | reverse complement strand
TTCTCGATGTGACCTCGAACGGCATGATATCGTTTGCGGGTGGGTTGCCGGACGCCTCGCTTTTCCCGGTGGAGGCGTTGTGTAGTGTCGCACAAACGGTTATGCGGGAGGCTTCCGTATTTCAATATGCCGCATCGCAGGGCATGGAGAGTCTCAGAGAAAAAATAGCGGAGCGTTATACGCGGTCGGGATTTTCGACACATCCTGACGAGATCCTGATCACTACCGGTTCTCAGCAGGCGATCAATCTGGCTGCGAAGGCCTTTCTCGACAAAGGTATTTCTGTCGAGCTCCCTGCTTATCTCGGAGCACTTGGCGCTTTCAGCCTGTCGGGAATCGATATTGACGGCATCGCTCTGAATGACGGAAATATCGATATGAAACAGTTGAAGCAGAGCGTGGACAAAACGAAAGCGGCGTATCTGATTCCCGATTTTCAAAATCCGACGGGGAACTGTTATAGCGAAGATATTCGAATGTCGGTGGCGGAAACATTGCTGGCCGGCGGTGCTTTGTTGATCGAAGACGCCGCTTACAGCGAACTTTCCTTTGGTAAACGCCATCGTCCTGTCAGTTGCTTCATGCCGGAACAGAGCCTTCATCTCGGTTCATTCTCAAAGGTTCTATCTCCGGGGCTCCGCGTCGGCTGGATCCGTGCGGACAAAACGCGGATCAGACGCTTGATGATCATAAAAGAAGTGCTGGATCTGCATACGGCTACACTCAATCAGAGTCTGATCGACGGCTACTGGGAGCGGTACGGTTTGAAAGGACATATTGATTCGATCCGTTCGATATACTCCGAAAAAATGAATAATATGGCGGATATTCTGGATGGCGAACTTCCCGATTTTAAATTTGAAAGACCGCAGGGCGGTATGTTCATCTACGGAAAGCTGCCCGGTGTCGATACAATGGCACTTGTCCGCCGCTGCATTCCGTCCGGTGTCGTTTTTGTTCCCGGCAGCGAGTTTTATCCCGGTGCAGCTCCTTCCGATGAAATCCGATTGAATTTTTCCCATACCGCATCGGAGCAGATGCACAAGGGCGTACGTTTGATTGCGGCGGAAGTGTCAAAGCGATAAGAGTCTGCCGAAAATCAGACTGTCTTCACAACGAAGCGCGGCAGCAGCCGCTGAATTGCCGCGGAGAAGAGCACGGCGGCGGCATCGACGGCGATATCTCCGGCGGAAGCGCTGCGTGCGGGCAGGAAGTACTGCACCGCCTCGATAAAGACCCCGTAGGCGATCAGTAGGAGAATGCGGTGCTGCGGCGCTTCGGCGGGATAGGCCCGCAGGTGAAGAAAAAACAAGACGCTAAAGGCTGCGAAATGATTGAGGACGTCGCTGACCGATACGGCATCGGGAAGCGATGCATAGGTCGGGATGAACGCCAGTACGGTGACGGCGAAAAGTGTCAGATAAAAGAGTGTTTTGGCCATTGTCAGCTTTTCATGGCGCTGAGGAACGAATGGTAGATATGTTCGAGCTCGAGATCCTGTTCGATAATCTCCGCGTTGTCTTTCATCAGGACGTGCTCGAGCACGGCGACACGCTTGAGCAGGTATTCGAACAGTTCCTTGTCGATATCGGGCAGTTTGTTGTGGCTGAGCGGATCCTTGTCGCGCCCCTTCTCAACGATACGCGCGGGGATACCGACAGCGGTCGAGTTGTCCGGAACCGATTTGACAACGACCGAGTTGGAGCCGATCTTGGCATTTTCGCCGATGACGATATCGCCGAGCACCTTGGCGCCGGCGCCGATGACGGCACGGCTTTTGACGGTCGGGTGTCGTTTGACTCCGGCGGTGAGGCTGACGCCGCCCAGAGTGACCCCCTGGTAGATCAGCACATCGTCCTCGATGACGGCGGTTTCGCCGATGACGACGCCGATACCGTGGTCGATAAAGAGTCGGCGTCCGATAGTCGCGGCCGGATGGATGTCGATATTGGTCAGCAACTGGTTGAACGCCATCAACAGGCGCCCGGTCCTGCGGAAACCGTTGCGGTAGAAGCGGTTGGCGATGCGGTACCAGGTGACGGCCCAGACACCGGGATAGTTGAAAAACAGTTCAAAACGGCTCTTGATTGCGGGATCGTTGCGGTAAACATTGACGAAATCTTCTTTGATCTCTGCGAAAAGGCCCAAAATCTCTCCTCGTTACCGTGTCGTACGCAAATAACCGTTTTGCGCCAGAAAACGTTTCAGTGTCGCAAGTGTATCACGATTATCTTCTTTTGTGATAAAATCGGAATCCGTTATCTTCTTTTCAAGTTCGGTTAAAACCTCCTGCGCGTCGTATTCGAGGTTATCGAGAATTTCCAGAATGTTTTCCGCTTCGTCGATATTGCTGAAACGGTAGCCGTGATCGTCGATGAGAACGGTCGCCTCGCTGGGGTGGCTGAAGAGGTTGTGCTGC
Organism: Helicobacteraceae bacterium; assembly: GCA_027083665.1. Classification (GTDB taxonomy): domain Bacteria; phylum Campylobacterota; class Campylobacteria; order Campylobacterales; family Sulfurimonadaceae; genus Thiomicrolovo. The sequence continues at coordinate 5,805 of JALWNV010000017.1, read as the reverse complement.
ATCCCCAGTGTTTCCTGATAGGCACCGACATTGAAAAATCCGAGAAAATACTCCTCTTCGTCAAGATTGACATCGTGCAAAAACAGCGGCGCCTCGGGGTCGAAACCGATTTCGCCGTCGCTGTCGCAGGTGATATCCCACAGCGAAGCGGCGCGGATGGCGGGCTGATCGAGACGATCCAGCGGCATGACGGGAAAGTGCTGCTTTAGTCCCCAGTAATCGGGCATGCTCTGGAAAAAGGAGCTGTTGACGAGGTAGCGCTCCTGAAGGCGCTCCTGAAGGCGTTCGATTTCGGGTGTGGGGTTTCCCTGCTTGAGATAGAGGGCTTTTTTGATAATGCTGTGGACGAGAATCTCGGCGTTGGAACGGTCCTGCAGATCGATATATCCCAGTTCGAACAGCGTCAGAAGCGACTCCATGTGATCGAGCGCGTCGTGGAGGAATTCGGTACTGTTGCTCGATGTCAGCAGCCGGCTGAGTTCGAGCAGCTCTTCGATCAGCGGAGGATTGACGGGTTTGAGCTTGAGCGAACGTTCCTGATAGTCGTGCGAAAAGAGTTCGAGTACGGGAGTGACGAGCACGGCGTGCGTCGCGCTGATGAAACGGCCCGATTCGGTGACGATGTCGGGATGGTCAACCCCTTTGGCTTTCATGATCTCGCCGAGCAGATAGACGACATCGTTGGCGAATTCGCTCAGATTGTAGTTGCGGACCCGTTTGGAGGGATGCTGGGCATATTCGACCGACAGCCCTCCGCCGATATTGATGGCGCGCAGGGCATCCGCTCCCATCTTTTTTAGTTCGGCATAGATGTTTCCCGCTTCGCGCAGGGCACGCTTGAGCGGGGCGATCTCCTCCATTTGCGAGCCGATATGAAAGTGCAGCATCGTGAAACGTTCGAGCAGACGATGGTTTTTGAGCAGCTCGAACGCTTCGAGCAGCTCCGTCGAGGTCAGGCCGAATTTCGCCTGCATGCCGCCGCTTTTGGCCCAGATACCGCTGCCGCCGCTGTGAAGGCGGATTCGGATGCCGATGTCGGGGACGCGAAACGGTGTTTTGCGGGCAACTTCCACGATTGATTCGAGTTCGCCGAGCCCTTCGATGGTAAGCGTGATATGATGGCCCATCTGCGCCGCGACGAAGCCCATCGTGATCATCTCCTCATCCTTGAAGCCGTTGACGGTGATGGGCGAGCCTGTCGGCGTATAGGCCATGGCGAGGATCAGTTCGGCTTTGGAACCGGCCTCGAGACCGTAGCGGTAGCGACGGCCGGCGCCGACGACGGCACGGACCGCTTCAGGGTATTGGTTGACTTTCAGCGGGAAGACCGCCTTGAAATCCCCGCGGTAGTCATTTTCGCGGATGGCGCGGCAGAAGTTGTCGTAAAGCGAGTCGATCTGTTTGGAAATGAGATGGGGAAAGCGCAGAATCAGCGGCCCTTTGATACCGTCTTTGCGGATTCGAGATACGATGTCGAGCAGGGCGGGGGAACTTTTGTAGTTGATATGGATTTGCCCGTTTCGGATGATAAAGTTCCGGTCACCCCAGATATCGAGTCCGTATGGCTGCTGCATACCGTTTTCGTTCCCTCAGAGTTCGCCGGCCGGAACGACCGATTCGCTTTTGGCCTCAAGGTCCTTGACCCAGACCGTTCCCGCGTTGCGCTCGTTTTCACCGATAACGACGCACCAGCGTGCGTTGATACGGTCGGCTCCCTTGAGATGGGCCTTGAGGCTTTTGGCACCGTATTCGACCACAACGCTGTCGCTTGCGCGCTTGCGGGCGGCAAGCTTCAGGATTTGCGGCAGCGACTCGTCATCCATCGCTCCCATATAGTAGCCGCTGCGCTTCGTTTCGGGCATCTCGATCAGTTCGAGCAGGCGTTCAATACCGATGGCGAACCCCACGGCCGGCGTCGGACGGCCGTCGAGGAATTCCACGAGCCGGTCGTAGCGGCCGCCGCCGGCGATGGCGCTTTGCGCCCCGATGGCGTCGCTGACGAATTCGAACGCCGTTTTGGAGTAGTAGTCGAGGCCGCGTACGAGGTGGGTGTCGACCTCGTATGCGATACCGTTTTCGTCGAGAATCTTTTTCAGGGTATGGAAATCCTCTCCGCACCCTTCGCAGAGGTTGTCGATGAGTTTCGGTGCGTCGGCGTAGACGGCTTGGCAATGTTCATTTTTGCAGTCGAGCACACGGATAGGATTGGTCGCTTTGCGTCGGGTGCAGTCTTCGCAGATGTGCGCTTCATGTTTGTCGAGGAAGCCGATCAGCTTTTCACGGTACTGCGGCATGCAGTTGCGGTCGCCGAGCGAATTGATCTTGAGGCGGTATCCGATTCCCAGCGCCTTGAAGATATCGGCGACCATCATGATGACCGTGACATCCTCGTATACCGACGCGACACCGAAACTTTCGCATCCGAACTGGTGAAATTCGCGCAGACGCCCTTTTTGCGGCCGTTCGTAGCGGAACATCGGTCCGTGGTAGAAGTAGCGGTGAATTCCCCCGGCACGGTCGAGTTTGTGCTGCACGAACGCCCGCACCACACCGGCGGTGCCTTCGGGACGCAGGCAGACGTCGTTGCCGCCTTTGTCCGTGAACTGGTACATCTCTTTGCCGACAATATCGCTGGATTCGCCGACGGAACGTTTGAAGAGTGCCGTTTCTTCGAGCAGCGGCGTCTCGACGTAGGTAAAGCCGTAGCGTTTGGCGACGGCGGTCGCCGTCTGCAAAAAGTGTTCGAACCGGAGATTCTCCGGCGGCAGAATATCGTTCATACCTCGCAGTGAACGGATCATGATGCTCCTTTGGTAATGATGTCTCGGATACGGGCGGTAATGTCGCCGACGGGCAGTGATGCGTCGATCACGACAGCCGGAATCTCCAGAAGCTCCGCCGCTTTTTCAAGGTTTTCCTGGATTTTCAGCAGATAGCCGCTTCCGCGCGATTCAATGGCATCGTGCTCTTTCGCTTTGAGCCGTCTGAGCAGTTCGGCTTCGGAGAGTTTCAAAATAACGACTTTGTCCGGGAGATATCCGCCGGTTGCGAACCGGTTGAGCCGCAGAAGCTCTTCGGTCCCGACGGCCGCTTTGATCATGGCATAGGCGATGCCGGAGACTGCGGAACGGTCGGAAACGATCAGGCGCTTTCGGTTGGGTACGATGACTTCGCTGACATGCTCGCTCCTGTCGGCGAGAAAGAGTAGCATTTCCGTCGTCGCCGAGTGTACGCCGGTCCCGAGGATCAGGCTGCGGATCTTCTCGCCGACGGGGGTGCCTCCCGGTTCTTTGGTAAATACGGCCTCGGGGAAACGTTTTGCCAGTGCGGAGATCTGGGTCGATTTCCCCGCCGTGTCAATTCCCTCTATCGCAAGGTACATGAGTCCATCTCCCGAATGATGGTTTCGACCTGCGGCGGCAGCAGGTGGTCGGTCCTGCCGTTGAAGCTGAGCAGGTTGCGAACGATGGAGGAACTGACGAAAGCGTGGCGAAGATTGGGCATGAGGTAGACCGTTTCGATATCCGGATCGAGCGAGTGGTTGAGATAGCCCAACTGCAGTTCGTATTCGAAGTCGCTTACGGCGCGCAGACCGCGGATGAGGATTTCGGCACGATGCTCTTTGGCCAGTTCGATCGTCAGGGTGTCGAAGCCGATCACTTCGGCATGTTCGAGCCCTGCCGTGGCGGCTTTGGCCATGCGGACGCGTTCGTCGAGGGTGAACATCGGCTTTTTGTTTTTCGAATCGGCCACGGCGACGATGACGCGGTCGAAAAGATTGAGTGCACGGACGATGATATCATAATGGCCGTTGGTGATAGGATCGAAAGTTCCGGGATACAGGGCTGTTTTACTCATTGCCGCTCCAGCGCTTGTACAGGGTGTTGTCAATACCGATAAGGTCGAACCATTTTCCGATCATGAAGTTCTCCATCTCTTCGAGGGTCTGCTGCCGTGAGTAGTACGCCATGACCGGCGGGGCGATGATGACGTTCAAACGTGCGAGTTTGAGCATGTTTTCCAGTGCGATCGCCGAAAAAGGCATCTCCCGCGGTGCCAGCAGCAGCTGTTTCCGCTCTTTGATCATGACCGACGCCGCACGGGTCGTCAGGTTGTCCGCGATGCCGCAGGCGATTTTCGCCAGGGTATTCATACTGCACGGAACGATCAGCATCGCATCGGCTCCGAACGAGCCCGAAGCGAGCGGGGCGGCGATATCGTCTATATCATGCAGACGGATGTTCTCTTCTCGGTCGAATACCGTCCGTGCATGTTCGGAAACGATCAGATGTTTTTCATAGGGCTGCGGAAGGAGCCTCAGGGTTTTGAGCCCCAATGCCGCCCCGCTGGCTCCGCTGATAGCGACGATAATTTTCATGGATACTTTTTTAACGGGAATGATAGCACTAAATAACTGTGTCTCTGCAAAAGGGGTGGTGGGAGGCGTATGCCGAAAGGAAGAAAGAAAACGCAAAAGAGTGCTCGAGTCCTCTCCCGCGTTTTAACGAAACTTGTAAAACAGATCAAAATAGTGATCTGCACCGAGGTTTAAAACCCAGGTAAAACACTTACCTTGCAGGCAGTTTAGCAAAACAAACTTGGCGTTATCCTTAAAGCATGGCTTTTTCCGGGTTGATTTCCGAACGGTTTTGATATGCGTTATTTCATGTTATCGAAATAACGTATTGTTATCAATCATCTTCACATCCGACCGACGGTATCGCTTTGAAGGAAAATGTGCGGCTCATTATCTTCACACTTAATGTTTGTATCATCGCTGTATACATGGCCCCGAGGGCAGTTCAAAACAAGGAGAAAAAATGACAGAAGTCTATTTGACTTTTACGGTCGTCGCACTCGCTCCGTTGATCGTGGCGGCTTTTTTTATCATGCTGAAAGGGGAGAAGCGGGAAGAGTGCTGAGAGCCGGGGGAACCGGTTCACTCTTTTTCGAGCATCTCTTCGTATTGCCGGATGATTTTCTGAAGATGGTTGCGGTCGGGCATTTTTCGCGATGCGATATATCCGATGATATTGCCGTTTTCATCTTTTTTCGGGACGATCGTGACGATAACCCAGTAATACTTCCCGTCTTTTCGCAGGTTTTTGACGTAGCCTTCCCAGGTTTTGCCCTCTTTGATGATCTTCCACATTCCTTCAAATGCGGCTTTCGGCATATCGGGATGACGCAGAATATTGTGCGGCTGGCCGACGGCTTCTTTCTTCGAATAGCCCGTCATCTCGACAAATTTTCTGTTGACGAAGGTAATGACCCCTTTGAGGTCAGTTTCGGAGATGAGGCTGCGTCCGTCGAACAGAACTTCCTCATCCACAGGTTCAGGGCGTTTTATCATGGCGGCGCATCCCCTCTTGATGAATTTTTGCTTTATTATGCAAATTGTACTGAAACTATTTTAACTATGTCTGATAGACGTTATGGAAATGTGACATTTATCGAAGCGATGCCGCCGGAAAATACAGATGCAGTATCGCGGCGCTTTCAGCACCGATTTTTTTGAAAAAACGTTCTATCTCGCTCTCTTCGTTCCATACGGGTTCCTTGACTCCGCTGCGTTTTTCGAGCAGTTTCCGGGCGTCGTATTCGACACCGACCGTGTCGATCAGTCCCACTGCTTTGGCCTGCGCCGCCGTAAAAATATGGGCGTTCGCATAGCGGTCACTTCGATTGAGGTCAAGACGGCGCGCTTTCGCGACATCGTGGACGAACATCTCGTAGGTACCTTTGATCACTTTGTCGATTTCCGCTTTTTCATAAGGGGTCCACGGCCGATCCGGTGTGCCTACC
>JALWNV010000016.1 GCA_027083665.1 Helicobacteraceae bacterium | reverse complement strand
TCTGGAGAAACATTTATACGCTCAATTACGAACGCACCGGCAAAGACGGCAGCTACAGCGAACCGACGCTCAGCATCTGGATGCCGCCGGTGACGGGAGGAAAGGTGGTCAGCGATTATGAATAAGGTGACAGCGGCTATATGCATATTGGTGCTGCAGTGCGGTGCCGCAACGTATCGTTTTACGGAGACGGGTTTTGCCGGCGGAGCAACGGTGAAGGTTGCCTTTTCGGGTACGGATATCAACCATGACGGCCAGATTGCTTCGGCAGACGGTGAGGTGGATGCGCTCGATGTCGTTTTTTCGGGCAATACAGTCGTCGCCCCTTTTGCTCTTGAGAGTGCCGATGCGGATTATTTCGAGCTGCGCTACGACCTTGACGGAGGCCCGCTCGGCGACGGACAGACAGCACGGTGCCTTGCGAATGCGCTCGAATGCGAAGGTATCATCATCCGCTCAGCCGACACCGGATACTCTGTCGGACCCGGTCCGGCAATGCCCTGCGATACGGGCGCGGATTGTGCCGCCGTTTCCGACGGAACCGCATTTGATTACAGCCGTACGTCTTTGCAGCCGGATTCTGTTTCCGTCCCGCTTTTTCATCCACGATCAGCATTTTTGCTGGTGTTGATGTTCCTGTTCGCCGCCTTTGGCCGCAAGCGTATTCAGTAAAATACCGCCGAGGTATACCCCACGACATTGCTCGTATCTTTCGTCGCCCAGGCGCTGGTGCGGTAGTCGAGGAGCTTGACGTTCAGACCGTCGTTCCGTGCGGCGATCAGCATCCCCTCGACACCGATGATACCGCAGGCTTCGCAGCCCTGGTGCAGTAAAGAAGGATCTTCTTTGTCAATGGCAGTCAGGCAGATATTGTCGAGCCGCTTCGCCTCTTCCTCGGTGTAGAAGTGGCTCAGGTCCGTGCTGATGACGACGATGTTGTCGGGGTCTTTGAGCAGGTTTGAGATGATGCTGCCGAGTACCTTCGGATCGAACGCGCCGTAGACCATCTCGATGACTTCGAGCTGCGGGGCGTAGTGTCTGATGAACGGCATCTGTACTTCGGTGGAGTGTTCCCGATGCATCGACGGTTCGAAAGCGAGATCGTATTTCTGCATGAGCTCGTTAGCATAGGCGGTGTCGATTTTCAGTGCGCCCAGCGGGGTTTCGAATTCGTCAAAGAGCGACACACTCATGCCGTGAAACGCCACCCGGTGCGACGGTCCGATGACGATGGCGCGCTTGGCCTTGGCGTGACGCAGCTGTTCGAACGCCAGATGGGCGGTGAAGCCCGAATAGATGTAGCCCGCGTGCGGGACGATCAGCGCGCGGGGTGTTTTGGGAACGTCAACATTTCCCATCTCCTCGAACGCCTTGAAATAGCGTTCGATCTCGGAAGCTTCCGCCGGGTAGAACGTTCCGGCGTGGGCAGTGAGACGCGCGCTCATTTCGCACCTCCTTCCAGGGGTCGGTCTTCGAAATGTTCGGCCTGGTAGGTGAAGATCTGCGGATGGTATTGCAGCACCCCGGCCCCGAGACCGGCCTTGACGCCCAGATGGGCGAAGAACCGGTCGAAATCGGGCAGCTCTTCCCATACCTGCGGCAAGAAAGTCGCGCTGCGGCCGTCAAGCTGCAATATCACGCCGTCGATGCCGGGACGGATCTTGCGGCGCAGGTCGTCGATGTCGCTGTAGGGCAGCTCCTGCGGCACGCTCAGCAGCGAAACCTCCACGCTGCAGCGGCGGTATTCATCCTCCGTCAGCGGTGCGAAGCGCGGATCGTGAAAAGCCGCACTCTTGGCGTTCGCGACGACGTCGTCGAAC
>JALWNV010000015.1 GCA_027083665.1 Helicobacteraceae bacterium | reverse complement strand
CTCCTGGAGCCAGGTCAGCGGAACGATCCCCGAAGCCATCGATACGCTGAGTGAACTTCAAAACCTCAATCTCTCCTACAACGCCTTCGATGCGCAGCCGATTCCTGCAGGAATCACCCGGTTGACGAATTTGGCGCAACTGCAATTGAGCCATGTGGGATATTACGGAAATCGCGGCGGGTTCACCGGCACGATTCCGCGGGAAATAGGAAATTTAACGAAACTGACGGTTTTAAGTCTGCCCAACGGAAGCCTCGAAGGGACAATTCCGTCAAGTATTTATGCGCTCGGGGATCTTCAGTACCTGGAGTTACAAAACAATCAACTCAGCGGAAAAATCCCTGAAAATATCGGTAACTTCACGAAGCTGAAAATGCTTGTACTCTCCAACAACCGCTTCAGCGGGGCGATTCCCGCCTCGATCAGCGATCTTGAAGATACATTGATATCACAGGGATTGAGACTGGAGACCAACTGCAACCTTTTCGGCAACACCCAGGCTGTTATAGACACGGTCGATGCCTACGGCTACAACGACGGAAGTTCCGGTGCCTATCAGTATGTTCTCGATACCAATACGCATGATTGTTTCGGGAGCCTTGTCCCCGTCAACTTCTTTTTGCTGCAGTAATCTTCGGGGAATAGCCCGAAGTATCCTTAGAGCATAAAGCCGCGGATCATATAGAAAATAGCGGCGGAGAGAACGGCGGCGGCGGGAACGGTGATGATCCACGCCGCGACGATCTTCTTGACCGCGTCACGCTTGACGTACTTGATATTCTCCGCTTTTTTCAGCATCTTCTTCTCCAGCTTGATCTTCTCCTCTTCCTCTTCGATCAGATGGTAAAGTTCGGCGATGCGCTGGTAATCCTCCTTGGTCTTTTCCGGCTTCTCTTCGAGGTTGGTCCGCTCAGCGTTGAGGGCCTTGAGCGTGAGCTTCTCCTCTTCAAGCGCCAGGCGCTCCTTGCGGATCAGTTCCTCTTCTTTCGTCGTGGCGAGATACTCGCGCAGGAATCCGACTCCGAAAACACCGCCGATGGCGATATGCGTGGAGCTGACCGGAAGGCCCAGTTGCGAAGCGATAATGACGGTGATCGCCGCCGCCATCGCAACGCTGTAGGCGCGCACCTGGTCGAGTTCGGTGATCTCGCTGCCGACCGTGCGGATCAGTTTCGGACCGTACAGGGCCAGTCCCAGCGCGATGCCCGCCGCACCGACCATCATGACCCACAGCGGGATGGAGGCTTTCGTGGCGATAACGCTGGTCTCGACGGCATCGGCAATGGCCGCCAGCGGTCCGACGGCGTTGGCGACATCGTTCGCGCCGTGCGCGAAACTCAGCAGCGCCGCAGCGAAGATGAGCGGAATCGTAAAGAGCTTGTTCACCTCGCTGCGGTTGTTTTGCAGTTTCAGTGCCGCTTTGTTTACAGCCGGCTTCACGAGGAAGAAGATCGCCACGGCGGCGGCGATTCCGATCCCTGTCGCCGTCAGGAAATCGACCTTGACGATCTTCTTGACCCCTTTGAGCATCAGATAGGTCACGAATGCCCAGGACATGATCGCGACATAGATCGGCACCATCTTTTTCATGGCTGTCAGTTTGTCGCTTTTATACAGCACGCTCTTTTTGATGCTGAAAAGGAAAATAGCGGCGATAACACCGCCGAGTATCGGCGAGATCACCCAGCTCGCGGCGATCTTGCCCATCGTCCCCCAGGCAACGGTTCCGAAACCCGAAGCGGCGATTCCCGCCCCCATGACACCGCCGACGATGGAGTGTGTCGTCGAGACCGGTGCACCGATCGCCGTCGCGAGGTTGAGCCAGAGTCCCCCGGCGAGCAGCGCCGCCGTCATCGCCCAGATAAACTGCGAAGCATCCACAAAGAGTGTCGGATCGATAATCCCTTTTTTGATGGTACCGACGACATCCCCTCCGGCGATCAGCGCCCCGCTGGCTTCGAAAATGGCGGCGATAATGATCGCACCGCCCATCGTCAGCGCCTTGGAACCCACGGCCGGACCGACATTGTTCGCCACGTCGTTGGCCCCGATATTAAGCGCCATGTAGGCCCCGAACAGCGCACCGATCGCCAGGAAGGCGCTGTTGGGCACCCCCGACTGGCTCATAAAGCTGTACCAGAGTACGGCCACCATAAAGAACAGGGCGATCCCCATTCGGAAAAAGTCCTTTTTGGAGCTTTTCACCGCCTTCTTTTCGAGCTTTTTGACTGTATTGATATCCATCGTTATCCTTCTCCTTCGTAAATTGCCCGGGCCGTTTTCAGTGCCTGAACATGTTCTTTGACATCGTGCACCCGCAGATATGCCGCACCGTTTCGGACCGCCTCGAGATGCAGCGCCAGCGTCCCCGGAAGACGTTCGTCCGGTGTCGATGGCACTATTTTATCGATCATCGACTTACGACTCGCCCCGACGAGCAGCGGATACCCCAGTACGAGAAAATGTTCGAGGTCGCGAATGAGCCGTAGATTGTGCGCGAGCGTTTTGCCGAAACCGATCCCGACATCGAGAACGATCTCCCCGATGCCGAATCTTTCGGCCTTTTCCGTCCGTGATTCGAAAAAACTCCCGATCTCGCCGAGCAGCGAAGAATAGTGCGGTGCCTCCTGCATGGTCCGCGGCGTACCCTGCATATGCATGATCACCGCCGTCGCGCCGAATTCGCCGCACAGCGCCGCCACCGCGTCGTTTTGCAATCCGGTGATATCGTTGACGATCGCAAAGCCGTGTTCGAGCGCGTAGCGTACCACCTCCGGAGCGTAGCTGTCGATACTCAGACGGGTATGTTCGTGTATCTTCTGCGCGTAAAGAGCGTCGATCACCGGCCGGACCCGTGCGAGTTCCTCGGCTTCGGGGACCGGCTGCGAGCCCGGCCGCGACGAAACGCCGCCGATATCGATGATATCGGCGCCCTCTTCGAGCATGGAAACGATCTTCGCGACCGCATCCGCCTCCTTGAAACGGCTTCCGGCGAAAAAACTGTCGTCGTTGGCGTTGACGACCCCCATCACCTGCACGTTCTCAGGATGCTTCATCGCGCTAAAACGCCTGAAATCCCCGGCCAGCTCTTTGAGACCGAACGGCTGTGCGAGTTCTTTTCTCGCCAGCGCCTGCAGCTGACGCCGCGTGGCGATCAGCAGCGCATCCACGCGCGGCACCTCGGCGACGACCGTCCCTTTGGGGACCGCCAGATCCGCACCGACCGACAAGGCGTCCTGTTTGAGGATATTGGCGGCTCCTACGTGCATATCCCGGATAAAGATCAGATGCGTCTTCGCCTTCGAAGCGAGAATCCGGACGCCGCCGCCGTCGACGCCGATACGCCTCAGCAGTGCGCCGACATCCGTATCCCGACCCAGATGTTCAGCCTGCACGGCGCTGCTCCGGTAAAAAAGTCATCAAAAGCGTCAATACGACGTTTTGCACTCTGGCGTTGAGTTCGATCAGGCGAAAAGCACGATCGAAGGCATCGAGCTGCGGCTGTGTCAGCGGCAGCTTCTCGATCGCCGTCGCCTGGTAAAAAATCCGTTCGATCAACGCCTTGGATTCATGACGGTCCATGCGTCCGAGCGAGGTTGCGAAACGGTACAGGGCCTCGAGATCGAAGTGTCCCAGTTCCAGATCCACCCCTTGCGTCACAGAAGCGGCGATCTCGTTCACGACAGGCAAACGCGAACGCACGGTCGGAAGCAGCACCGATTTGGCCGGGGCGATCAGGACAAACGCGATATTCGCCGGCGGCTCTTCGAGCAGTTTCAGCAGGGCGTTTTGCGAATAGACGTTAAACTGTTTGGCGGCAAGCACGATAAATTTCAGCGACGCTTCGCTGACATAGGCCTCGGCGATGGCCGCCTTGGCGTCTTCGATCAGAAAATCATCCTTGATAAATCCTACGACACGGGAGGGCTGAAGCTCTCTCTTCAATGTCTCGAAACGTTCTTCAATCTCTTCGTTGAGGATGATATGGCTGCGCCGCAACTCAGACATCGGCCGAAACCTCCGCGAACAAAACCGCATTGAGCGCCATATCGAACAGCCGGTACAGCTGCATCAGCTTGATATCGAGAATGGGATCGTACGAACGCAGCTGCATCGCATGGCCGAAAGCCTCGTCGAACAGCCAAAGACAGCTGTTGGAAGAGCGTTTGGCGATATCCGAACGCGGGTCGTTTCCCTTGCCGATATACCAGAAGAAATACTTGCCCGAAAAGGAGAGCTCCATCAGATCCAGGAGCATATCCATCGATTCGCCGCCGGTCATTTCGTCAAATTCCGGATAGATACGGTCCAAGCTGATGATGGGCACCATCGGCCGCTCCTTGGAGAGCTGATTGATACTCGAGGAGATATAGTCGGCGAACCACTGACGTTTGCGGTCGGTGATGAGCACCACCGTCTTTCCCTCGACGATCTGCGAAACCGCCTGCGCGGTGGATGCCGTCCACTCGAAACGCGACTCCTCGACCCAGTTGCACATCGCACCTTCGGAGCGTATCGCTTCGAGCATCCACTGCGTGAAGGTCTGCATGGACCGCCCGGCTATTTGTCGAGTTCGTACGCGCTGTGCAGCGCCCGGACGGCCAGCTCGGCATACTTCTCGTCGATGACCATCGAGACCTTGATCTCGGAAGTGGAGATCATCATGATATTGATATTCTCCTTCGCCATTGTCGCGAAGGCTTTTGCCGCGACACCCGTGTGGGATTTCATGCCGACGCCGACGATGGAGACTTTGCAGATCTTCTCGTCGTAACTGGCTTCCTTGATCTCCCCGTTGGAGACGAATGCGTCGACAACTTCCTTGGCATCGGCGAGTTCGTTCATCGGCACGGTGAAGTCCATGTTGGTCGTATCGTCGTGGCCGAGTGTCTGGATAATCATATCGACGTTGACGTTGTTATCGGCCAGTTTGCCGAAAATGTCCGAAGCGATACCGGGCCGGTCGACGACGCCGACGAGGGAGATACGCGCCTGATTACGGTCGAGCGCCACACCGCTTACCAATGGTTTTTCCATGATATTCTCTTCCTTTGTGATGAGGGTTCCCGGCGCGTCCGAAAAGCTCGAACGCGTCACGAGGTTGACGTTGAGTTTCTTGGCCAGTTCGACCGAACGGTTTTGCAGGACTTTCGCTCCCAGAGACGCCAGCTCGAGCATCTCGTCGTACGAAATCTTCTCGAGCTTTTTCGCCTTGGGTTCAATGCGCGGGTCGGTGGTGTAGATCCCGTCGACGTCCGTGTAGATCTCGCACAGGTCCGCATGCAGCGCACCGGCGATCGCGACGGCGGAGAGGTCGCTGCCCCCGCGGCCGAGCGTCGTGACGCGCCCTTCGCTGTTGACTCCCTGGAATCCCGCGACGACCACCACTCGGCCCTCTTCGAGTGCGCGCAGCATCGGGGCGGGATCGATATGCTCGATACGGGCCTTCGTATGCACCGTATCGGTCACGATCCCCGCGCGCCGGCCGCTCATGGACTCCGCTTCGACGCCCATCTCGTTCAGCGCGATGGAGAGCAGCGCCGCCGTAACCCGTTCGCCCGAACTCAGCAGCATATCCACCTCTTCGCGTTTTGGCTGCGGACTGAAGTGTTCCGCATATCCGACGAGCTTGTTGGTCTCGCCGCTCATGGCCGAGACGACGACCACGACCCGGTGCCCCTCTTTTACCGTACGCGCGACACGGTCGGCGACGTTCTGAATCCGTTCCAGATCCCCGACGCTCGTCCCGCCGTATTTTTGAACGATCAGCATTTACAGATACCCCTTTGTTTTGAAATAGCCGATCACCTTCTCGTAGATCGGTTTTTTGAAATGCGCGACATAGTCGTAGAGCTCGTCCACATCGATGAACTTGTAGTCGATGAACTCCGGATGCTTCGTCTCCAGGTTGATCTTCGCTTTCGGCTTGAGACGGACAAGGTAATAGCGCTGCGTCTGCCCCGCATACGGGCGCATCCGCTTGGCGACATGCTCGGGAAAATCATAGGCGAGCCAGTCGGGATACTCGGCGATCACTTCGACCTTTTTGGTACCGATCTCCTCTTCGATCTCCCGGATCAACGCTTCTTCGGGCGTCTCGCCCTTGTCGATGCCGCCTTGGGGAAACTGCCAGATCCCGCTGATGTCGCTGCGTTCGGCGATCAGGATTTTCTTGCGTTTCGGATACTCCGGCGACACGATGATCGCGGCGACGTTGGGACGATAGGGTTTGATTGATTCCATCCGTTCTCTTTTTCAAAGGCTCGACAAAAGATCGGCTTTTTTATTGCGCGTATTATATTTCAAGGGCGATTAAAGCGGGCTTTTTTATCATATCATCCTTCAATGCCCCCTCTTCTTTCAGCACAAAAATAGATTGATAGGAATAAAATAGAATATATGGCCGATGGAAAGTAAGGAAGATTGAATGAAAAAATGGATTACCCTTTTAGTGACGGTGCTGCTGACGGCAGGGGTTTCAGGGTGCGGCGGAGGCGGCTCCGGGCAGGCTTCCGGCGGTGATACCCCGCCGGGAGAGGGCGGGGCCGCCGCACAGCTGAACGGGACCGTAAAAGCGTACGTACAGACGATCGGTGGCGTTCAGCGGCAGCTGATCGAAGGTATCGGAGCACTTTCGGACCATTTCACCCGGGAAATCGACATGGGGACGATGACTGCCGCCCAGGCCAACGCCTTTTATGAAAAACTCGACTCGATCGAACCGGAAGCCATCAAGCTGATTTTGCTTGAAAACCGGATTGCCGACAATGCCGAAGCGCTTTCACAGTCCGATTTGCACGAAGGCCGCCTCGGCACACCGCGTTTCATTATCAGCGGCAGCGTGGTCGTGACCGCGGGTCTGATCAGCTATATCGGCTACAAACTCTACCCATACGGTAAAGAGAGCAAGAGGAAACTTTACGAAAGCACCGAGTATCTCATTGCGAACGCGGACGACCGTTCCGCTTTGATGGACGACATCAAAAAAACGATCGGCCTGCCGAAAAGCACACCCAAGAGTGAAGTTCTTCAGCACTTCCGCACACTCAAGTCCGACAAGGAAAAAACGGCACGCGATCTCTTCGGCATGGCCGAAGCCGACCATCCCCTCGATGCGGAAGACGCCCTTTTGTACCATAAGGCCAATGTCGAAGCCGCGGCTTACGAAGGCGCCGACACCGCACTCAAAAGTGTCGGCGCGGCCTATATCGCCGTCGGTACGTCCGGAAGTGTCGTCGCGACGACCAATACCCAAACCATGGTCAACGTGCAGCGGGCGCTTCCCTATGCCGATATTCCCAATACGGCACGCGTCACGCTCACCCTGACCTCGGCGGAAACCGCAGCGGCCGGAACGGGTGCGGCGGCGGGAGCCGCCGGTGCGGTCGCCGTTGCCGTCACGGGCAAAGAGAAGGAGGAACTCGTCATTCCGGAGCCGGAAACATCCATGGGCGAGGAAGCCGCCATCGAAATACTGGAGAAGTCCGCAGAAGCGGTTTCCGGCGAATCCGAAAGCAGTGAAGTATCCGACGCCGTCAAAATCATCGTACACCGCTATGCCCGTCGAAACGGCGGAGAGGACCAAAGCGGCGGCACACGCGTCGACATTCCGGAACGGACACAGATCATCTATGTGGAAGATCCTGAAAACAGCGGCCCGGTCGAAGTCGAAAAAAGTGACGATGCCGATATCGTCGTCGTGCCGGAAAACGGAAAAATCGTCACCATTCCCGATGCCGCACTCAACCAAGATACCGTCACCATCGAGATCCCCCTGCCGGACGGAACTGCAGCACTGCAAGTACGTGCCGCCAAAATCGATTCCGATGACGATTCGGTCACATACCGCGTCACCGCCACGCTCAGCGGCGTCACCGGACCGACAACCGTCTCCATCCGGGTCTCCGACGCCGCGACCGGCTCGAGCACCAAATCCCTCAGCCAAGACGGAAGCGTCAGCTGGGATGTCACCGTTTTGAAAAAAGACGGCAGTGTCACCGTCACCCGATCGGATACGCATGAAAGTGTCACGCTCTTCTTAAAAGGAGCGGCTCCCGATACGCATCTGCTGCAAGGAACCCTCACAGGAAGCTGGTCAGGCAGCGACGGGGAGGGCGACCGTGTCTCGGGCGGATTCGTCATGCATATTTCCGCCGACGGTACGGTCAGCGGATCGTTTAACGGCGACAGCGAAGGCCGTCTCAGCGGCACCGTCTCCGCACAGGGGGACATCAATGCGAAAAGCGGCGGCGGACGGTGCCGCTCCAGTGTCCGCTG
>JALWNV010000014.1 GCA_027083665.1 Helicobacteraceae bacterium | reverse complement strand
ATCTGAAAGCGGCCAACGAAATCCATTCGGTTATCTGGTCGTTCTCCTATACTTTCGGCATGGCGGTCAGCGGGATCGTCGTCTATTTCGTCGGTGTCAAAACGGCTTTTTTGCTCGATGCCATGCTCTTTGCCCTGGCATTCGGCTTGCTTGCGAAGGCCTCTTTTCCTGCGATCCCCCGCAGTGAGACGCATCCTTTTTTCACCTTGATGAAGCAGAGCGTCGCCTATCTTAAAGCCCATCCGCATATCCGGCATCTGATCTTGCTGCATGCCGTAGTCGGCTTCACCGCTTTCGACGCGCTCGTCGCTCTTGCGGCCGAGCGCTACTATCTGCCTGCCGTTGCCGCTTCACTGGCGATCGGTCTGACCCACGCAATGCGCGCCCTCGGTCTGGTCGCCGGCCCCCTTCTGCTCGGAAAATGGATCAACAACAAACGTCTTTTCAATCTGTTGCTTCTGCAAGCGGCCGCCATTTTCCTCTGGGCCGCTGTCCTACCCTCTTTTTATGCCTCTCTCGCCGCATCCGTCCTCGTAGGGCTTGGGACAACGACACTGTGGTCTTACACCTATACGCTGCTGCAACATCATACCGACAGTGCCTACTACGGCCGGATCGTCGCCTATAACGATATGGCTTTCCTGCTGAGCGTCGCACTCGTATCGCTGATAGTGGGCATACTCGCCGATGCCGGGATCGATCTGCAAGCCGTCACCGCGCTGCTTGGGAGCGGTTTCATCGCCGGAGCATGGTACTACCGCCGGATATTCCGCCGCTATCCACTCGATGATATCCGGCACGGTCTTTAAAGGTTCCGAATAGAGTATCAGCACTGAAAACCCGGCACTCAATCATTCATTTTCATAATATATCATCCATGATTATATCTTTTTAAGTTATCATTTTATATGATGTTTTTGACGAAAAAAAAGGAGATAAAATGACCAGACCCGTCCCGATTAACGAACCCGTGAAACTGAGCAAACACAAGTACATCATGAGCCGGACCGATACCAAAGGCGTTATCGAATTCGGAAACGACTACTTTTTCGAAATTTCCGGCTACAGTGCGAAAGAGCTGATGGGAAAACCCCACAACGTCATCCGGCATCCGGATATGCCGAAAGTCATTTTCAAACTGATGTGGGACCGTCTGAAAATGGGAAAAAATATCTATGCCGTCGTCAAGAACCTCGCCAAAGACGGCCGTTACTACTGGGTCACAACGAAGTTCGAAATCAAAAAACATCCCGTCGAAAACGAGATTGTCGGCTATATGGCATACCGTCAGGCCGCCCCGGCATCGGCGATCGAAACCATGAGCACCCTCTATGCCGACCTGCTCGAAATCGAGAAGACTGCCGGACTCAAAGCCAGCGAGAAGTATCTCATCGGCTATCTCGACGCCAAGCATATGACCTACGACGAGTTCATCGACGATGTGATCGGCAACAAAGGCGCGATGAAAATGTTCTTCGCGGCAATGGCGAAACTGTTCGGATCGAAAGCGTAAACTGCCTGCATAACGCGTTTAGCGTTTCGACTTCTTCTCCATGATGAGGGAGATCCGGTCGTAATCTTCTTCGTAGGCTACCTGCGAAGGCGTCATCCCCTCGTTGTTTCGAATACGATTGCTCGCTCCGGCTTTGATCAGCGGCCAAACCACCGCCTCGTTCCCGACACGTGCGGCAACATGCAGCGGCGTATCACCCTGATCGTTTTTCGCGTCGACATCCGCCCCGTGCTTGAGCAGCAACTTTACCGCTCTTTTTTTCTCTCCGCACACGGCGGCATGCAAGGCCGTGACATCGTTTTCATCTTTGAGGTTCGG
>JALWNV010000013.1 GCA_027083665.1 Helicobacteraceae bacterium | reverse complement strand
AATCACAGCCGGATGGTCGCCGGAAACGATAGGAGTCTCATCGTAGGCCAATTGTGCGAGTTTCGCATCAAAACTTTTTACTATCATTAGTTACACCTTTGTCATTTTGATGGTCGAAGCCGACGCGGCGCCGCCACTGTTTGCGAACCGGTCGTTGCCCGGCACCTGCGTCTGCGGCTTGGCGGCCGCAAGAAACGTGTCGAACCCCTCGGGGTCGTCCTTGGCGTATTTGAGCGCCCACGCCTCCTGGTCCTTGCCGATCTTCTTCGCCGCGATCGCCTCGGAGACTTTCACCTTCGCGCTGTTTTCGATCAGGGCCGCGTTCTGCGTTTTGAGTGTTTCGAGCTGTGCTTCGAGCTCGTCGACTTTCGCGGCTTTCGCCTGCGCCTCTTCAAGCCGTGCTTTCTCTTCGTCGGTCATGCCGTTCTCCTTTTGTTGTGGTTGATGTTTGTTGGCCCGGACTTCTCCGAGCTCCTCCAGAAACGGTTTGTTCGTCAGTGCGGCGCTGTGCAGCCCCCACCCGATATCCTCGCCGCTGACCGGGTCGATCGTGTGCGGGTCGAGCACCGGTGACAGGTAGCGGTACTCTTCGCGCTTGATCATCTGCGCCGCGTCTTCCGTCCAGCGCACCTCGCCTCTGAGCGTGTCGCCGTCGAGCTGCAGCCCGACAATCCATCCCGCCGCCGGCGCGCGCGAGTCCCAGAGGGTGCCGTGCTCGTAGTCGATCACGACGTCGACGTTCTGCGCGTCGAAATTCGTCTTGATCGTCCGCAGGTCATCCGCCGTGATCTCGAACGGTCCGGACGGGTGTCCTTTCCATTTGCCGACGACGGCGATGTCGACGGTGACGGTCCCCGCGCCGGGCTGCGCCGTTTTGGCCGGGTACAGCACCGACAGGGGGATCAGGTTGTGTAGCATCTTCTCTCCTTAATTCCAGAATGAAACTTCGATCGTCCGGGCGAAGGCGCTCAGATAGCCGCTTCCCGTCCGCCCGTCGAACAGCTTGGTCCCGTATGTCGGGCGGATCTTGCCGACGCCGCGGAAGCGCACTTGCAGCAAGACGGTATCGACGGCCTCGAGCAGATCGACCAACTCCCATTTCGCTGTGTCTCGGACGCCGCGGTTCTTCGTGTACGCGACGTGGACGAAATAGAGGTTGAACAGGGCCGTCTTGTGCGCCTCGTCGCGGACATCGTCGCGTACGAAGTCGACCAGCACCGCCGGCAGTTCCTGCGGCAGCATCTTCGCCGTCTCCGGGGCCGAAAGCTCGCCGCGGTATTCGCGTACCGTGATCGACGGATCGACGGTACGGATCGTTTCGATCAGCGCGGTTTTGAAATCCTTGAGCATCCCGACCTCCTGCAGCGGCATTCTAAAGCACCCGGCGTCCGACGGTACAGCCCGACAATACGCTCGATTCGCGCCTTCTGGGCGTCATACAATGCGACCGACCGAAAAACGAAGGAGAGCGGATGCAGATCGAGATCGGCGTGTTTATCCAGATCGTGATACTGATCGCGGGGGTTGGCGCATCGTACGCGACGATCCGGTCGCGCTCGAGCCACGACGAGGAGCAGCGCAAGGTCATGTCCGAGAGAATCGCCAGTCTCGAGCAGCGGACCCTGTCGCTACTGTCAAAGAGCGACGCGGAGGAGCATTATCTGACGAAACTCGAGTTCAATCTCACGATGCGCAACGTCGACGACAAGCTCGGCCACATCGAAGCGAACCAGAGCGACATACTGAAAATTCTAAGAGGAGCGAAACATGGATGAAAAGACGGTGGAAGTCGAGGCGGTGGAGCCTCTGACGAAAAAAGGCAAGACGACCACGCCGCG
>JALWNV010000012.1 GCA_027083665.1 Helicobacteraceae bacterium | reverse complement strand
GCAAAGGAACACGATTGATTGTCGCCGCGAATTTCAAAACGAACCACACCCGCGCTTCGACGCGGGAGTATCTCGAGACGGTCGAAGCGTTTCTCGCCGGAAATGCCGCCGATGTCGAGACGATGGTCTTCCCGCCGGCGACGGCGTTGCAGGAACATACGGGACGCATCGGCGTCGGAACGCAAAACGCCTGGCCGACGGAGAACGGTGCCTTTACCGGCGAGATCGGGACGGACCAGCTTGACGAATTCGGAATCGAAACCGTTTTGATCGGCCACTCCGAACGCCGTCATGTGATGGGCGAGTCGCAGGAACTTGTTGCCGAAAAGTTTGAATATTTCAAAGCCAAAGGATACAGAATCGTCTACTGTATCGGTGAGCCGATCGACGTGCGCGAAGCGGGAAACGAGGCGTTGATGGCCTATCTGGAGGCACAGTGTGAGGGGATAGACCTGCATTACGATCGGCTGGTCGTCGCCTATGAACCGGTTTGGGCCATCGGGTCGGGCCGTGTTCCGAGCGAAGGCGAGATTGAGCTCGTTCACGGTGCCCTGGCGAAAAAGACACCGCGTCCCATCCTCTACGGCGGAAGTGTCAAAGTCGCCAATGCGGCGTCGATCCTGGCGCTCGAGCATGTCGACGGTGCTTTAATCGGCAGCGGTGCACTCAAGGCGGAAGATTTTTGCGAGATTATAAAGACCGCGCAGGCGGCTGTCAACCACAACAAGGAGTAGAGAATGATCATGAAAGGGAAAAAAGGGCTGATCGTCGGTCTGGCCAACGACAAGTCCATCGCGTACGGTATCGCCAAAGCGTGTCACGAGCAGGGTGCCGAACTGGCGTTTACCTATTTGAACGATGCGCTGAAAAAGCGGGTGGAGCCTATTGCGGAATCCTTCGGCTCCGAAGCGGTATATGAACTCGATGTTTCCAATCCCGAGCATATGGAAACGATCGCGGCAAAGGTGGAAAAAGATTTCGGCAAGATCGACTTTCTGGTACATTCGGTTGCGTTCGCTCCCAAAGAGGCACTCAGCGGCGACTTCATGAAAACCACCAAAGCGGCGTTCAATATCGCGATGGAGATCTCCGTCTATTCGCTGATTGACCTGACGAACCGGCTTGAGCCGGTTCTCAGTGATAACGCTTCGGTGCTGACATTGAGTTACCTGGGCGGACCGAAGTATATCCCCAATTACAACGTGATGGGGGTCGCCAAGGCGGCACTCGAGTCGACGGTACGCTATATGGCGGTCGAACTCGGGCGGAAGGGCCAGCGGGTCAATGCCGTCAGCGCGGGGCCGATCCGTACGCTGGCCGCCGCGGGTATCGGTGATTTCAAGGCGATTTTGAACTGGAACGAAGCGAATGCGCCGCTGAAGAAAAACGTCACGATCGAGGAGGTGGGCAACTCGGCGATGTATCTGCTCAGTGATCTCGCATCCGGCGTGACGGGTGAAGTCCACTATGTCGATGCGGGCTACAATATCATGGGCATGGCCGCCGTCGAAAAGAACGCCGACGGCAAGACCGTCTTCTGCTGGGACGGGCAGAAGTAGAATTGAAGCGGATGCATGCAGCGGCATCCGCTTTTCTCACGTTCTTCATTATTTAAATCCGTTTTTTTTAAGAAAATATTTTAGATGTCACTGTTATGATTTAGAAGCAAAGGGCCTGTTTTCGCCTATTGGCTATTCAGAGGATAGAGGGAGTTGAAAATGAAGTGGAAATTGGCAGTGGTATCACTCGTGGCGGCAACGGCACTCAGTGCGAAATGGTTCGTGGGTGTCGAGTATCCGTTCAGTACGCAGTTGTCTATGAAAAGCGAGATGAAAGGTA
>JALWNV010000011.1 GCA_027083665.1 Helicobacteraceae bacterium | reverse complement strand
GTAAAGTTCAAATACCAGCGGCAACGCATGGCCTTCGTTCATATGGTAGACATCGATGTCCTGCCGGATCGCATCGAGCACCTTGACGCCGCCGATCCCCAGCACGATCTCCTGCGAGATGCGCGTCTCTTCATTCGCGTCGTAGAGCTTGTGTGTGATGGTCCGTGCAAGGAAGTCGTTTTCGGGGATGTCGGTACTGAGCAGAATGATCGGCGCCGTGGAAAAAACGTCCGGCGGCAGGTAGAACGCCTTGATATGAACATCCTGACCGTGGATTCTGACCGTCGCGCGGATACCAAGGTCTTTGAGAAAATAGTAATGCTTTCGGATAAAACTGACCTTGAGCGTATCGTCTTTACTGCGCCACTGATCGTAGTAGCCGAAACTCCACAGGATACTTACCCCGACCATGTTCTGTTTCAGGTCGTAGGCGCTTCGCATATGCGAACCTGCCAAAAAGCCGAGACCTCCCGAGTAGATCTTGAGTGCCTGATGCACCGCGATCTCCATCGAGAAATAGGCGACCGCCGTTTTGTATTTTGGATCGAAATCGTAATCGTGCAGTATCATGGCTTTCCTCTACCGTTTCTTTTCAAATTTTTCAAACAAAATCACCTTGCCGAGTTCCACCCCCGGCTGATCGTAGGTATCGATGCCCAGCATCGCACCGACGACCGAGGTCAACAACTCGTAATAGGCGATCAGACGGCCGATATTTTCCTCGCTGACCCGGTCGATGACGATCCCGTCCGTCGGTACGCCGCTTTGTATCAGACTCTCCCGCGTCGCGGTACACTGAGCGTTGATGAGACGGTTGAATGTCGTTCCGTTGACAAAATCGGTCTTTTCGATATGCACCAGCGAAATGTCCGGGATCGTCAAATCGTTTTCGAAATCGTCGATACTGATGAACGTCACCGTCTTGTCTTTCGGACCCTCGATCAGCAGCTGCAAAAACGAATGCTGATCCACCGCACCGATATGGCCGATCGGTGTCATGCCGACAGGGTTGCCCTCGGCATCGATCTTGCCGAGCGACTCGCCCCACAGCTGCACATACCACTTGGTCAGGTCTTCCAGGGCATTGGCATAGGAGAAGAGCACGTTGATGCTTTTGTCTTCTCGGTGCTCGTAGAGATAACAGGCTTTTTCGAGCAGGTGATCCTCTTCGTGTGCGAAAAAGGAGTCCATAAACGCCCCTGCCCCCGAAAGCAATGCCGCCGTATCGTATCCGACCAGTGTCAACGGAACGATACCGACGGCACTCAGGACCGAAAAACGGCCGCCGACATTATGGGGGATATTGAACTGCGTGATGCCGTATTCGTCCGCGAACCGCGACAGGGACGAACCTTTGTCGGTAATACAGATCACACGGTCACGGTCCACGTCGCCCAGCTGCAGGTCAAAATGCGCGATCATCGTTTTGAAGATCGACGTCGTCTCGATCGTCCCGCCGGATTTGGAGATCACGATAAAAAGCGTCCGCGCTTTTGTCAGTTTCGCCATCGTGCGGGAGATATCGAACGGATCGGAGTTCTCGAACAGGTGCAGCCGGCGGGTACGTCCGCGCTTCATCTGCATCAGGGCGTCGACCGCCTTGATGCCCAGCGACGAACCGCCGATGCCGATCACGGCGATATCGGTGATCTCGCCCGACGCGAGCAGGGGGTTGCTTTTTTCCAGCGTATTCACGGCGTCGATGATCGTTCTCGAACCTTTCGGCAGATCGTAGTAGCCGACCTTTCCGCTTTCACGCTCCCCGCTGACCGTTTCAAACGCTTTTTTCATCACCGTCTGCCGTCCGGGGGTTGCCTCCATCAAAATGTCACTGCCACAAT
>JALWNV010000010.1 GCA_027083665.1 Helicobacteraceae bacterium | reverse complement strand
AGTTCCGTCAACCGTTCAAACAGCCTTTCGGCCGTCTCGTCCTTCCCGATAGCGATACGCTCGATTCTGAGGATCGGTCCCGTATCGAGCCCCTCTTCCATCAACATCGCGGTAACGCCGGTTTCTTCGTCGCCGTTGAGCAAACTTTGCTGAATCGGGCTCGCCCCGCGGTAGTGCGGCAGAATCGATGCATGCAGATTGATACAGGGGGCATGATCGAGTACAGGCTTGGGCAGAATCTGTCCGTACGCCGCTACGACGATATAATCGCAATCGATCCGACGCAGTTCACCCACGACCGTATCGTCACGCAGACGCATCGGCTGAAAGACCGGGATACCGGCCGCTTCCGCCACACGTTTTACCGGCGGAGGCGTCAACGTCTTTTTGCGTCCGACCGGTTTATCCGGTTGCGTATAGACCGCAACCACGTCGATATCGTCCGTTCCGACAAGCGTCTCGAGTATGCGCGAAGCGTACTCGGGCGTTCCCATAAAGATGACTTTCACGCCTCCTCCTCCGGTACGAACAGTGTCCCGCCGCTGTGACGGCCCTCGAGAAGAAAATTTTCGGCATCGGTAAGGTCAAAGCCGCTGGCAAGGTATGCCGAACGCCCGTGCGCGAGCATAAAATGCGCCGCTTTGAGTTTGGTGACAATTCCCCCTGTCGCGAAGCTGTTGTTGGGGGTCACGTCACGCTCCAGCTCTTCGGGAGCGATCGAATGGACGACCTTCCGGACGCAGGCATCCTCGTGACAGTGCGGATCTTTGTCGTAGTACGCATCGATGTCCGACAAGATCACCAGCATCCGGGCATCGAAATGGTAGGCGGCATAGGCGGAAAGCTGATCGTTGTCTCCGAGAACCAGTTCCTCCACGGCCGTCGCATCGTTTTCATTGATGACAGGCAGCACTCCGTGGGCCAACAGCGTCTCGATAGTGCCGGTCACTTTTTCGACCTGCGTATCCGTATTGAAATTCGCCGCCGTCACCAAAATCTGCGCAGGCAAAATATCGTACTTTTCGAATTTCTTTTTGTATCGGTTCATCAGCAGCGGCTGGCCGATCGATGCAAGCGCCTGCTTGTACGCAAGCATCTTCTTGTCCAACTTCAGCTCCGTATATCCGGCCGCCACTGCCCCGCTGGAAACAAGAATCACCTCGTACTTCCCCCGCAATTTTGCGATAAAGTCGACCAGGTTCTGCATCCGGTCCTGCGCGATACGGTTATGTTCGGTCAAAACCGCACTGCCGACTTTGAGTACGATCCGCTTCATGCGCGTTCGAGCTCCACCAGCTTGTAAAGCGCATAGGTCAGCGGCTTGATATTTTCATGTGCGACCGAAGAGATCGGCACCATGAAAAACGGCTTCGTCCGATCGAACGGCCGGGCCTCGTCATCTATCTCCTGTTCGAAAAACGGCAGCGTTGTATCGAATCCGTACCGACTTTTCCCGCCGGGGGTCAATCCGAGCAGTTGCATCATTTCGTCGATCTTTTCCGACGCTTCCTCCCGGGAAAGCGCATCTACCCGGGTCAATGCGATGGCATACGCTCGTCCGGAAAGAACTTCGCTGAAACGGGTCAGTTCCTCTTTGAGCGTTTCATACTGATATGACATCGTCATATAAGAAGCCAAATCGATCATAAACAAAAGGGTGTTGGTCCGTTCGATATGGCGCAGGAACTGCAGCCCCAGCCCTTTGCCTTCGGAGGCCCCGCCGATAATGCCGGGGATATCCGCCATCACGAACGATTCGAAGTCGCTGACACGCACCTGTCCCAGTTTCGGTGTCAGTGTCGTAAATTCGTAGTTGGCGATCTCCGGTTCGCCATTGGAAACCGTAGAAA
>JALWNV010000009.1:653-1852 GCA_027083665.1 Helicobacteraceae bacterium | reverse complement strand
CTCATATAGGTAAAGAGCATGAGGGCTATCGCTACGGCCACCACTTGAGAGAAATGGTCTCCCCGCAGCTTATAGTAGGTGCCAAAGATGTGTAAGATTAAAAGGGCATAGAGCCCTACAAGTCCCAAAGCTCCGAAAAATCCGAAGCGTTCTACGAAATATGCGAAGATAAAATCGCTCGTAGCGATAGGAAGAAAACGTAGCTTCGTCTGTGTAGCCTTCTCTTCGCTTTTACCCGTCAGTCCCCCTGAGCCTATGGCTATGATGGACTGCTGCACATGGTAGCTCGGCTTTTCACTCATAAAATCCGTAATCCGCTTTTTCTGATAGTCATGCAACTGCGTATACAGCAGCGGCATCGCCACAACAACACCGGCTGCGAGCGTCACCCATATCTTCCACTGCACTCCGACAAGAAACAGCACACCCGTTCCCAACAGCAGCAAAACCGTCGCCGTTCCGAGATCGGGTTCTTTGGCGATCAGTATGAACGGCAAAAGAATGAAAAAAGCGAGTTTGAAAAACATCTTCCATCCGTATCCGCCTCTCGGCGGGGGATTGCGCGAGATGAGATACGCCAGCATCAGAATGAAAGCAGGCTTCATCAATTCCGAAGGCTGCAGCGTAAAATGGATAAACGGCAGCTCGATCCAGCGTTTTGCTCCCAGTCGGGCATGCCCGAAAAACTCCACACCGACCAGCAGCAGAATGTTCAGCCAGTAAAACAGCGGTATCATCCAGCTCAGACGACGTACCGGAAGAAGGAAAAAAAACATGAAAACCGTCAACCCGATTCCGGCATAGACCAAATGCTTGTGCGCCAGCACCGGATGGATCTCGCCGATCAGCCATCCCGAAACAACCACCAAAGGCACGATCAGTACCGGAATGACGAAATCGAAGTGTGCTAAAATGCGTCTGTCTATTCTGCGCACGCATCTCCTTTGGATCGCGAGTGGGGTGTACCGCTTTTCGTGCGGGACGTTATGTCCGGGCGACCTGCCCCCGAGAGCGGCACACCGGGACACGAATACAGACCAGAATTATAGCCAAAGGTATCCATGCAACCGACCACAATGACATTCCGGGCTCGGCAGAGCGAACGCCTCGACACCTTTTTGGGCGAAACGATGAAAGAGCCGCGCAGCCAGATCTCCCGGCTGATCAAAAACGGCCATGTCGCAGTCGAGGGGAAAAAG
>JALWNV010000009.1:0-643 GCA_027083665.1 Helicobacteraceae bacterium | reverse complement strand
CCGGGACTCAAGCTCAAACCGCAGCAGCTCGTCACCGTCACCCTTCCCGTGATGGAGCCCGCCGCGGCAGCACCCATCGATTTCGACGTTCCCATCCTTTACGAAGACGACGACCTTCTTGTCATCGACAAACCCGGCGGACTCACCGTCCATCCCGCACCCAGCGTCAAAGAGCCCACACTTGTCGACTGGCTCAAGTATCACGATATCCGCCTTTCCACGCTCAGCGGAGAGGAGCGCCACGGCATCGTCCACCGTCTCGACAAGGGCACGAGCGGCGTCATGGTCGTCGCCAAGACCAACGAAGCGCATGACCGGCTCTCGAAACAGCTGCAAACACGGACGATGGGCCGCTACTATCTTGCGGTCGTGACCCCTCCGCTCAAAGAGGATATCACCCTTGTCGACCGGCCGATCGGCCGCAGCCCGCATCACCGGCTCAAAATGGCGAACGTCATTCACGGCAAGCCGGCGAAAACCCTGTTTAAAAAACTGCTGCCGTCGAAAGACGAAACCCGGGAGCTCGTCGCCTGCAAACTCTTTACCGGCCGCACCCACCAGATCCGCGTGCATCTCGAGACCTTCGGCCGCCATATCATCGGCGACCATTTATACGGCATTAAGAGCAATCCCGATAAAATCT
>JALWNV010000008.1 GCA_027083665.1 Helicobacteraceae bacterium | reverse complement strand
TTTACCGTAAACGATTTCTCCAAACATTTCGAAGGTATCGCTTTTAAACCGTCTCCGACACCCGAAGCGTTTCCATAGAAAACATACCCCTCACTGCCACTTATTGTCAAAGTACAGTCACTATCGAAATCATCGCTTTGTATATCCCAAATGTAGGTGTAGTCCGAATTGCTTTCACCGTTGTACAGGTTGCTTTTGAACATATAAGAGACAAGCGCTTCGTTGTATTCCGCAGAAATTTTCAACTCCAGTTTTTCTTCCGGAATCTCAGGGAAACGGATGTTGTAAACAGCGAAGTTATCGAGATTTTCCACTCTGTCAGGCTGCTTGGCAAAAGCGAACTTCAAACTGTTTTTTATAAGCAATATATCGTCTTTTACCGTCTCCTCAAGCTCCACATTGCCACAAAAGCTTATATGAGAATTAACATTGGAAATAACGGGATATCGCTTCAGCCTAAAAACTTTTTGATAGCCTCCCTCTTTTGCTACCAACTCCATAGACGGCTGCATATTTTCAAGCGCTATTTTTGGATTAATATCGAAACATGCATGCAATGTCGTACTGGCTTCCCCATCAATGGTCTCTACATTTCTTGGTTCAGAAATACCAATTTGGTTGTATCGCCACCTTTTTTCTTCTTTAGCAAGGTTTTTATATTTCGCGAGCTTGCCACTATTACTCGAATATATACCGCGATATTGTTCGTTAAGTTTATCTATCTGGTTTAATATCTCTTGTAGATCATATTTTATATTTCCAATAAAATTGGAGGTCAGCGGAGCAGCATTGCTTTTTAATTTTTTGACTACTTTCTCAACAAAAAAATTGAATGAAGCATTCTCATCACCCTCATAACAATCTCGTGAATTGAAATCATACAAATCAAATAATGAACAATATCGTTCCAACGAATTATTCTTATTGAAAACTCGATCATCATTCCCTCGATACATTGTAGTATAAAATATTTCTGCAGCAATAATTTGCGAATTTTGTTTTGCAAGATCACTATCTAAAAGATAAATATCACGTACCGTCATGGCTGTTTCAAATGCTTTACCGAAAGTGGCATCAGCTCCGGCATCCAAACAAGCGATGGGATTATCTATAAAAGCATCCGCATTACATTTTCGTATTGCCGATACAAGATTTGAAGCCAAATCAACTGTACCTTTTGCCAAAACCGACTGCTGTTCACTGAGCTTACCTTTAAGATATTGGTGGGCAGCATATTTTGCGGTTTCTTGCGCACAATCACCAAGGTTGTCAATGAGATCTTCGGAACATCTAATCACATACATTACTGCCAGTTTTACCTCTTCTTGGTCAGCCTCCGGTAGACAATGATCGATCGCTGCATAAGAACTACGCTCGGCGAAGACTTGCGCAAGTGCTTTCACCCTTTCTTTTGCATCACCTTTCAGCAAACCTTCAGCCACACCAAAGCCTGTGTGGATTACCTGCATTGTATCTTTAACCAACAGTTGCCCCTCATCTCTTGTTCTTTCCGAATCGGCAATTATCTTTTTGGATGCTTGCGCCTGGGCTTTAATGGTCTGCAACATCATCTGGTACAATGTTACATTTCTAACACGATACTCATATGCGAAGTCAGGGTTTTCACTTTCCATATTCTTTTGAATATAGTCTTTCATCGTCGTATCGGAGCTATAGCGAGAAAAAGGTGGCTCAAACATATGCCCGGTCATAATTTTTCCGACATAGTTCTCTGTATTTCTCGTTGGAAGTGTTATTTGACGTAAAATTTCTGTGGCGGCAGCAGTATATTTATCTTCCCCAAATATAGAAATAGAAAAATAAGCGAAGAGGGGGAGATACAGTAAAATAGG
>JALWNV010000007.1:1214-1854 GCA_027083665.1 Helicobacteraceae bacterium | reverse complement strand
CCATGTTTCTGTATTCTTGCATGCTTTTCCTTAAAATTCTCTCTGTTTATATGTCCTCTCTATTTTGATATACGGATATTTTGTCCGAATTTCTGTAGAAAATCCTGCTTAAAGGATACTGTATCTTATGTATCAATGGGGGGGATCATATTAAAAAAGAAACGATTGGATCTCCTCAGAAGCCAATTCCAAACTTGATATTGCAATATACAGACCCAAAAGAGTAATATCGCCGGGTCAAACATTACATCTTTGAAAAAGTGCTAAAATTGTTCTTTAAAGTATTTCTTTCGATGAACATCAAATTCAATGTCTAAAAGAATACTTCGTGCTGGCAGACGACATCTATAGGGGCTTTGGCGGCAATATCCCGCTGTAGCTGTTCGGGTTTATGTGCTGAGAAAAGGAAAATATCATGGCCAAGGCAACAATTTTTGAAACACAGTATCCTGCGCGCGGCTTATGGAGAAAGGCGGTGACAATGTCACCGCCCTCAAGCGGCAAACTGGCGCTGGCGCTCTCCGGCGGGGGCGTGCGGGCAGTAGCGCATCTTGGGGTCGTGGAGGTGCTGCGGCGCGAAGGCTGGGAGATCGAGGTCTTTTCCGGCAGCAGCGGCGGGGCGCTGGCGGCGGTACTGCTG
>JALWNV010000007.1:0-1204 GCA_027083665.1 Helicobacteraceae bacterium | reverse complement strand
GCTATGCGCCGCGCGAGATTCTCGAGATCTTCCGGACGCTGGGGCGCGGCGATCTGTTTCGCCGCAGCGCGAAAGGCGGGCTGCTTTCGCTGCGTGCCGTACAGGAGCTGCTCGAAACCCGCCTGCGCCGTGAACTGATAGAAGATTTTCCGACGGAGTGCGTGATTGCGACGACGGATATGTACGAGGGAAGGGTGCATTACTTCGACAAAGGCCCGGCGGCGAAACTGGCTGTCGCGTCTTCTTCGCTCGTGCCGTTTTTCCCGCCGCTGCCGTACGGTGGACTGCAGCTCGCCGACGGCGGTTTCATGGACAATATGCCGGCGAAACCGCTGTTCGAGCGGGACCTGACGGTCGTCGGTGTCAATGTCAATGCCGTACTGCCCCGCTACTCGCGTAATGTTTTCCAGACGACGTACCGCACGCTGATTCTGATGATGGCCGCGAACGTCGAGGCGTCGAAGCGGTATTGCGACCTCTACCTCGAAGTGCCCGGCTGCGCCGATATCAATATTTTCGATACGTACCGCCTCGATGCGGCGTACGATGCGGGAATCGAATCGGCGGAAGCGTCGCTCGAGACGCTTCGTACTCTGACGGGAAGAAAATGAGATGCGGCTGAACGTTCCAAATATCATCAGCCTGTTTCGTATCGCTGCCGCTCCTTTTTTGATCGTATGCGGCCGGTACGGTGCCGATGCGGCTTTTATCGCACTTTTTGTCCTGCTGATGGTTTCCGATGTGCTCGACGGATTTGCGGCGCGGACACTGCATGAGGTCACGCCCGAAGGCGCCCGCCTCGATAGCATAGGAGATACACTTACCTATCTTGCTGCCGCCGCCGGTTTCTGGCTGCTGTGGCCTGGGATCGTCGAACGGGAACTTTTCTACGTTCTCGTTGTCATAGCACTCTATCTGCTGCCCGGCGTCGTGAGCTTGTATCGGTTCGGGTGTCTCGTGAGCTATCATACCTGGCTGACGAAACTGACGGCGGTGCTGATGGCGGCCGGCATCTTTTTTCTCGCCGCCGATGACTGGCCGGTACCCTTTCATATCGCCGTCTTTTTCGTGCTGCTGGAGGTCGTCGAAAATATCTATATCACACTGCACCTCGACGCCCCGCGGATCGATCTGCGCGGATGGTGGGAGGTATGATGTCGATAGGTTTGCAAAGCGGTTGTATGGAAATTCAGCTGACATTCCT
>JALWNV010000006.1 GCA_027083665.1 Helicobacteraceae bacterium | reverse complement strand
GCATTTCCTGATCAATATGCAGCGGCTTCACGATCGTTACGGCAGCGGGCTGTGCCGACAGGTCGAACTGGAATTGACCGAGGAGATTCTGATGGAGAACAAGGCCCATACCGACGAACTTCTCAATGCGCTCAAAGCCCTGGGGTTCGGTCTCTCGATCGATGACTTCGGCACCGGATACTCTTCGCTGAATCACCTGAAGAAGCTCGATGTCGACAAACTCAAAATCGACCGTACTTTTATCGCCGAAATCACCCGCAGCGACAGCGATCGCGCCATCGTCGAAGCGATCGTGGCGATGGGAAACACCCTCAATCTGAAAACACTCGCCGAAGGCGTGGAATCGAAAAAACAGATCGAACTTCTCAAAACCATGGGATGCTACAGTGTACAGGGGTTTTATTACGGAAAACCGCTCCCCGTGGATGATTTCCGACGGCAGTGGCTTCAAAGCGAATCGACGCGCTGAAAGCACTCAGCGGTATTTTTCCTTGATCATATCGACGAACGTTTCGCATTCACGTTGCAGATGTTTGAGGTCTCCGCTGTTGTCGATGACCCAGGTCGCACGCTTTTTTTTCTCTTCGATATCCATCTGCGACGCGATACGGCGCCGGGCCTCATCCTCGTCGAAACCGTTGCGCTTCATAAACCGGCGCAGCTGAATCTCTCCGGGTGTATAGACGACGACAGAATCTTCGATAGGATAGGCACGGGTTTCAAAATAAAGCGGAATATCGATAAGATAGGGGAATTTGAAACGGTCCTGCCGCCCGCTTTCGGCTTCGATCGCCGCACGGATTTTCGGATGCAAGAACGCTTCGAGTTCCGCTTTGGCCTGCGGATCGGAAAAAATGACCTTTCCCAATTCGCCGCGAAGCACCTTTGCATTCTCGACAAACCGATCGCCGAAAGTTCCGGCAATCCAGTCACTGTTCGCATCAAGGAGGCGATGGGCGATAGCGTCGGCATCGATCACGCGCATACCGTGCAGCGCCAGCAACGAGGCGACGGTGCTCTTGCCGGTCGCAATACCGCCTGTCAACGCGATCGCATACTCAAACGCCATGGCCGGTCAGTTTTTGATGATGCCGAGATAGGTTTTGCGGATAAAATTGGGCATGGCAAACGCCGCGGGATGGATATCGCTGTTGTAGTACTGCAGTCCGTCGAGCAGGTCGGCGCGCTGCAGGTTAATGTCGGCAGTGGGATGATTGCCCTTCGAAGCAAGCAGCAGTGTCTCCCCGTTCCACAGCCGGTACGGCATGATAATCTTGAAATAGTTCCCGAGCACACCCATCAAAACGGTATTGGCCTGAACCTCTTCAAGCGGCGGATGCTTCATGACCGCGATTCCCTCTTCACCGAGAATACGGTTGAGATGTCCTGCGACGGCGGCATCCACGGCCGTTTCGCACAAGACGACGTCGATACTGCCGTCGGCGATCTCCCGCAGGGCCTCGAGGGCTGCTGTCGCGGGGGCGTGCGTCACGACGGTCTCACCGTCGTAGCGTTCCAGCTCTTCTTGCAGACCTTCCGCTTCGTCACTGACGACCAGGACGTTCTGCGGTGCACCGTGGGTACACATGGGAACATGGACCATCATTTCGGGATAACTAAACTGTTTCATTCTCTTTTCCTTGGGGCTCAGGGCCGAAAGTGGCGCGATTGTAGCATCTTAGTTTTAAAGCATAATGAAAAATATTTTGATTTATATTCTGCAAGTGCTGCTACAATTTTTTAAAAATCAGAAAAAAGGATACCCTATGTGTGCTGAACGTATACAACGCTTTTTGATGGCAATCGTGTTGACCGCCACCATGCTGCTCTTTCTCACCGGCCATGCGCAGATCG
>JALWNV010000005.1 GCA_027083665.1 Helicobacteraceae bacterium | reverse complement strand
GGTACAAGCGGTCGAGTACGTCGCCTTCGACGGTGTCGCCGGTGCAAAGGCGACGCTGCGTCTGAGAGTGGGGATGCCGACTTATATCTGTGACGGTACGCCTTATACGGTGATCGATGAACCTTCGATGGTGCAGTATGTCGACCGCGGAGATCTGAGCGAAAACAATATTTCAATTATCAGAAATAAAAGCGATGGATTGCCGATAACGATCAACGGAATCGGTTTCAACATACTCGACGATTATATTTACGGTATCGATGTCAATAATACCGCCGGTCATAAGTTCGAGATCGTCAAAGTCGGAGCGGATCAAAACGCGACACGTTTGGGAAAACCGACTGCAACCGACGGCTCGACCTGGGATCCGATAACCGGTGCCGGAACGATGGATAGTGACGGAAACTACTATATGATGAACACGACTAAACTGTTCATCGTTCATATCGGTGTCGATCCGGCCCCCGGATCGTTGCAATTCGAGACAAAAACGATCGGGGGTGATTTCAACTATTCCTATGATATCACTTTCAATGTGACCGATGGCAGAATTTACGGTGTGTGGGGAGGGAAGCTTTATGCTGTGGATGTCACGAATGGGCAGTCGGAAATTGTGCCTGTCGTACCGCACGATCAAAATGACAGTAACGATGTGTTGCCCGGGAGTGCCGGGGGTGCGTGGTCGACTTCGAAAGGTGAGATGTATTTTTATTCCAACAGCGAAGGAACGCTTTTCAGAGTCGAGATGCAGTCAGATGGAAATGCGACTGTTGATTACATCGGCGAGGTAGCCAAGAACGGCAAATTCGATGCGACTGCCTGCCGTCCCCCTTATATCACGAAAAAAGCAAGCGACAAACTTTTCCTGCCCGGAGAAGACTTTACCTATACCTTTACGATTTACAATCCCTTTACCAAGGCGATAGACGTCAATTTTACCGATACGGCACCGAGTGGTTTGAGTTTTGTACAAAACTCTTTGGTGCCATCGAATCCGGGAAGCGGGAGCGTCGCGACGGATGACGGTACGACACTCTCGATCGAAAACATTCACCTTCCGATCTCCGGAAGTGTGGATTTTAATGTAACGGCCCATATTTCCGATACGATTAGTTCAGTGACCGACTTGAACAATACTGCGTATATCAAATACGCCAACAATACGTTTCGCAGTGACGATCCCGTCACGACGGAAATCGATGATGCTACGACAGTCCGAGTGGTTCCCGAACTCAATGTGTCCGATGCTTCTGCTGTCGAAGGTGACACTTTGGTTTTCGATGTCAATTTGAGTTTTGCTTCGAGTGAAGCGATCGACGTGAATCTGACACTGCACGACGGCACGGCCGATGTTGTCGGAGATATAACGACCGCCGCACCCGCGGCAATGGAGTACAGTATTGACGGCGGGACGAACTGGACCGCCTTCAACGACGGCGATATCGTTACGATCCCGGCCAATACGACCAACCTCAAGGTCAAAGTTCCGACGATCGATGATAGCGGTTTGGAAGGAAACGAAACGTTTACGCTCAGGGCGACGGTCACGAGCGCTAATACGTCCAATACGCAAGACGACGGAACGGGAACGATCGTCGACAATGAGATCGCCGACCCGGTAGCGGTGGACGATACGTTCAGCGTGAACGAGGATACCAACCTCAGCGGGGATGTCAAACCCAACGACACGATCAGCGACGACGGTACCAACTATTTCACTCTTGTCGGGGGGCCGTCTCACGGAACACTCAGCTTCAACGATCCCTCCAGCGGTCGCTTCATTTATCAGCCCGACGGCAATTTTACGGGAACGGATACGTTCCGATACAAGATCTGCGATGACGCCGGTCCGTGTTCGG
>JALWNV010000004.1 GCA_027083665.1 Helicobacteraceae bacterium | reverse complement strand
GGATGAGGCGACGGAGCATGCCAGACAGATGACGGAGCAGCCGTTTGTCGGTGCGGCGATTCATCTCGAGACTTCGGTCGTCGGAAAAATCCAAGGGCTGCAGATCTCGGGGAGAGTTTTCCGCAGCGACAAGGAGGACGTGCGCTGTTATTTTCAAACTTTTCCCTACGCCCGTGCGATGAATCCTACGCTGTGGCGGCTGCAACCGCGGCGGATGAAGCTGACGGACAACCGGCTCGGATTCGGAAAAAAGCTTGTTTGGGAAGCATAAGGATCCCTACCGGGGAAGGACACCGGTGCCGTTACCGGTTGGTCGGCGGGATCAGCGGACCATATAGCCGATACCGCTGACACTGACGATAAGGTCTTTGTCGATGCTGTTGCGGAAACGTTTGACCAGCGCACGCAGCGTACTGTCGCCTCTCGGTCCGTCCCAGACGGCGGCCATAATCGCTTCGTGGGTGACGACATTGCCGCGGTTGAGCGAAAGGATACGTATGAGTTTGAGCATTGTCGGTGAAAGCGGCAGAACGCTTCCGTCTTTTTCGAGCTGATCGTGCCGGATGTCGAAACAAAACCCGTTTTCCAGCGTAATCGCACTCCGGGGAGCGGGTTCCGAGACAGCCTTTTTTTTCTGCGAAAGGGCCAGTTTGACCGTTGTGACAATCTCTTTTTCACGATAGGGTTTCATCAGGTAGGCGATGGCTTTCGCATCCACGGCCGATTCCATCATCTCTTCGTCGGCATAAGCGGTAAGAAAAATCGTTTTGCATTCGGGATGGCGTATCGCCGCTTCGATGCCCGACACCTCGTCTTTGAGAATAATATCCATCAAAACGAGGTCGGGACTGCATCCGTTGAGCCGTTTAATCGCTTCTTCACCGCTGTCGATAATGTCCGTTACCTCGAATCCCTCTTTTTCCAAAACGGTTTTGAGGTATTGTGCGGAGATCAGGTCGTCTTCGACGATGAGAATACGCTTTGATTTCATAGGGATAATTTTAGCGACAAATCATACTATACAGCTTATACGGTTATAATACTTTCATGTTAATGACATTTTTACACAGAATTTTGAGAGAGCCGGATCATAAAAAGCTGATGTTGATGGGCCTGATGGGGGCGACGGCGGTGCTTTTTTCCCTGTTCGCGTTCATTGCGTTTTTGATGGGGCATAACGATATCTTTTATCTCAAGATGTTTCTTGCGATGTTGCTCATCGTGCTGCTGATGGTTTTTCGCCGCTCAGGGAACACACCGCTGTACGCACTGCTCTTTTTGCTGGTGGTCGAATTTGAGAGTTTTTCTGCCATGTTCGGCGGGCATTTTTACGATTTTGTGACGATATTCCCTTTTTTCGCCATCTTCGGATTTTTCTATTTCTTCCCGCTGCGAACAGCCTTGTGGTTCACGCTGATCCATTATCTGTTTTGGATTGCGTTTGCGGTTGTCCTCTTTAACGAAAATGCGGACAATCCGGTTTTTCATCATGTGCCTTTGCTCAATATGCTTTCGACGACATTTGTCGTGATCGCCATCGCTCTTTTGTATTATGTCTCTACCGAATTGACCTATCAGAAGCTCGAGAAGTCCGATCGCCAAAAAGCGGTACTGATCAAGGAGATCCATCACCGCATCAAAAACAACCTGAACCGGATATCGTCCATCCTGGGACTTCAGATCGTCTCGCTTCGGGGAAACGAGTGCGAACGCAATGCGGTCGAGATTCTTGAAAAAAACAAACTGCGTATCGAAGCGATGGCGATGGTGCATGACGCCATTTACAGATCCGACGATTTGGAACACATTGACAGCAAAAAGTATATCGCCAATCTGGTCGCGTCGATTTGCCGGGCGTTTGACAAGTCCCCGCCGTACCTGGAAGAGGTTCAGCCGATTTTTTTGCCGCTGGAAAAGATGATGCGGGTGGGGATTATACTCAATGAACTGTGTGCCAATACCGTCAAACACGGTAGTGATGAACATGAAGAACGGACCGGAGTCTCCATATCGTTCACGGCCAAAGAGGAAAAATGTACCTTGCGATATACGCAGGATATATCAAAGCATCCTGTAGATATCAATACCTTCTCCAACGGTCAGGGGATCGGTCTCAGTCTTGTACGCTTGAGTGTACAGGAAATGGACGGGAAGATGGATATCGTCGTGCATAACGACGATCTTGTTTTTACCGTCACTTTTTTCTGTTGAAACCCGGTAGGGGGACAGGCACTTTTTTGTGCAACAAATTTGCAACATCTTCGTCCTATAATGACTCTATGAACTCCTTTTTACATACGAAAGTTGTAAAAGCCGAAAGGAAGCATTATGGGATACAGAATAAGGTGGATGCTGATCATGCTGCCGGCGATCGTGCCGCAGCTGTTCGCGGTACCGTCGGCACCGGCGGTGAGCGCGAGTGACGGGACGTATGCGGACAAAGTGCATGTGAGTGTGAGTACGATCACAGCGAAAGATGCCGTTTACAGAGTCTATCGCAATACAAAAGATGCCTGCAGGGGAGCGGAAGACGGTTGCCTTATGATCCATGAAGGCGGCAGCACGTACGACGATACAAGCGTCAGCGTGGATACCGTGTACTACTACTGGGGACAGCGATGTTCGGATTTCATGGGCGGATGCAGTTCCCTCAGCGCATCGGACACCGGCTATGCCCACCTGCCCATACCGAAATCGACAGAAGTCACGGCAAGCGATGGGACCTATACGGACATGATCGAGTTGAGTATTACGCCATCGGATTATGCGACAAGCTATACGATCTACCGTTCCATCAAGAATTCGCTTCCGACAAGCAGTTATGCAACGACATCATCCGCTTCATACAACGATAAGGTGACGGGTGGTACCACAGCCGGCACGACCTACTATTACTGGGTCAAGGCATGCAATGCCGGCGGTTGCAGCGCCGCGAGCCCTTCCGACAGCGGCTACGCGCTGGCGGCTCCCTCGTCGACTTCGGTTTCCGCGAGTGACGGAACCTATACGGACAAGGTCGTACTGAACATTACGCCTTCCTCAGGCGCGACAAGCTACAGGATCTACCGTTCACAGACCGGCACGATACCGGCAAGCTCCATGGCGAGCACCGCCTCGACGACATTCAACGATACGGGAGTAACGGCGGGGATAACCTATTACTACTGGGTCAAGGCGTGCAACAGCGCCGGGTGCAGTGCGGCAAGCGTATACAACACGGGCTACGCAGAGGAGGCGGTAACGATCCCGCCGAAGACGACCATTGACGCGAGCGACGGCAACTATACGGACAAAGTGGCGCTGAGTATCGTACCTTCTTCGGGAGCGACAAGCTACGAGATCCATCGTGCGACGACGAACAGCTATCCGGCAAAACCCTATCATACCGTGATGTCGACAAGCTATGACGATACGGCGGTAACGGCGGGGACGACCTATTACTATTGGGTCAGGGCCTGCAACAGTGTGGGCTGCAGCAGTGCCGGTGCTTCGGACACCGGCTATGCCAGGATGGAAGCGACGATTCCCGCTATACCGCGGGGAGTCGAGGCGAGTGACGGAAAATATTCGAATTATGTTGAAGTCGTTTTTGATTCTGTCACGGACGCGCAGCGTTACGAGATTTATGTTTCGGAACCGTCAGAAGTGTCTGGAACGATGTCGATACCCTATTTGATCGGAACGGTTTCCGCCGATTTGGATCGATTGAGTTATCGTCATGAAACGTCTCGTCAATATGTTAAATTTGAATATTTTGTCAAAGCCTGCAATGGGGACAGTTGTTCGGAATTTAGTGATTCCGATTCCGGTTATGTCAAGGTGCCCGCACTGGAAGCCCCTATGGGCATCAGTGCAAGTGACGGTAAATTTTTGGATAAAGTGCATCTGATATACGAAAAGGTTGCAAAAGCCGAATCGTACAGGATATACCGAAAAGAGTTGGATGCACAGCACGATGAGCTGGTCGCAACGGTTGAAGAGACGGAGTGGGAGGATACTTCGGTACGCCGCAGTGTGCTTTACCGTTACCGGGTTCAGGCCTGCAACGGTTTTTCAGGGTGTGGGGAATTGTCGTCGTCGGATAACGGCTATGCAAATGTCCCGGCAAAACCGGATTTGGCCGTGACGGCAAAAGAGCATCCTCAGGGATTTGAAATCGAGGCATATTCACCGTTTGAGGGCATTGATAAAATGGTGGTCAATTACTATCTGGATAGAAACCGGACGGACCCTGCCGCCAGCGGCCCGGATTATCAAAGTGATTTTGCTTTCGTCAAATCATTCGATATCGCTACGATGAAATGGTTTTTCGATCACCATGTCTACAATTTGTGGTCGGGCTTTTCGGCGAAATTGTGCAATGCCGTGGGATGCAGCGAGGTATCAGAGATCATACCGCAGGCCATTTCGATTGGTGAGAATACGATCCCGCCGATGCATGTCACCGCGTCAGAAGGTCTTTATAATATGAACGTGGTGTTAAGCTGGTATGCCCCAAACATGGCGAACGGTTCATTCGAAATTCTTAGAAGAAACAGAAGTGACAACGGGGAATGGAGCCATTTGCTTAATGTGAATGCACTTTACGGTAATCTGGAACAGTCGCTAAAAGGGAAGGTGTATAATATCCATTTTTACAGTGAAAACGATGTTCAGTATGAATATAAAATTAGATATCACAAAGAAGTGGAAGAAACGAACAATCTTTCGCCGGATTCTCATACGGTTTTCAGTTATTAATTCATTGAAGCTATTGCATGATTTAGCACGTCTAAAATTGCTTCCATCCCAGAGATACCAAAAAATATCAAGATAGTTTGTGATACGGATGAACAGCATTTGAATATCACCAATGATATTTCTGCCGGTGCAGAGTACTACAAGAGGGCTATCAAAAAGGAAGGTTCCAACAATTGGATAGAAACGCGTTGGGATGATGATCATAGATATATGACCTATTTTCAGCCTGACTTGGAAACGGTCGATTGTAGTGACCAGTTTGTACTCAAAGTGGCGGCTTGTAATATGAAAAGCTGTTCGGAATATAGCATGCCGGTACGTTATCCTCGTTCCGGTGTCTTAACACCAGCCAAATCACTTGCGGCGACTAATGTTTCGATCGACGGTTATTTTTTCCATTTTGGGTCCGGGGCATATGAATGGATTTATGTCACTTCCGGCCTCGGTGTGGTAGCCAAATTGACGGGTATGGATGCAAAAGGCTTCCTGACATGGGATGTATTGCATTCTTCCGATGCACGGCATTTTGACAAAATCATTCTTTCAGACAAAAAAGACAAGATATCCTTTGGTGGTTTGACCAAGCGGAGTCTTGGTTCAGTCGATGTACTGTTGTCGGGAAGGACATTCATAATTGACGGGTATTTCGCTCATTATGGCAAAAATGCATATGACTGGGTCTATGTCAACAGCAGTGGTGATTTTGCGGCGAAGCTTTCCAAATTGAATCCGTATGGCTTTTTTCACTGGAATACGCTGCAGAGCGGTCAGATACAGTCGTTTGAACGTATCGATTTGGATTTGGACCATATCTCTATCGCATTTGGGGATGCAATAGATTGTATGAGTTCGGAGGAGGGATGCTCGAGTGGACAGAGCTCGAGTGAACCGCCACAAAATTGTCGTGACAGTAATGTAGATTGCCCAGTATGCGGTGAGGATGAAGTGCTGACGTATTTCGATGACGGCACGGCTTTTTGCAAACCGATGGAAGTTGATGTTCGTGCGTTTGTTTTTAAGACGGGTCAGTTATTAAGCAGGTATCGATTCGATGATGGTTATTATCAAAAAGGGCTCGATCATAATTACACATTCGATACCGGAGTGATGACTGATAATGTTACGAAGCTGCAGTGGTTCCCCTATGAAGTTTGGGGTATAGGAGATAATGCTGCGGAATATTGTGAACGTTCAATAGTGGGAGGATATACGGATTGGCGTCTTCCAACGATAGCTGAGCTGAGGACATTGATGGATTTGGCTGGAAGAGATACTTCAGCAATAAATTATAGACTTGATGAAGATATTATAAGTAGTGATAGTTATCAGGGGTATGAGTGCGCTTTTGAAACATATTGGAATAACGCCTATTGTTCCAGTCATGTAGTCAATCTAGTCAATCTCGTAGTAAAATGTGTACGATAAGGGGGAAGAAGTGAACGTTAAATATATCGCTATGATTATGCTGGTTTTTGTATTTGGAAGTTGCGGTAAAAGCGAAGAAATACAACATGCAAAAGCTATCGTAATCCGTTCCTTGCCGTCACAAACGGTCTATGATCGGAAAACGGATCTGATGTGGGAAGATACGCAACATAGTATCGATCGGCTAAAAGAATGGCGTTGGTTCACGGCAATCGATTATTGTGAGAACCTTGTGCTTGAGGGTCATGATGACTGGCGTCTTCCGAACATCAATGAACTATACAGCATGTACAACGTAAGAGATCAGTTCCGACATCGCTTGGAACCTTATGATAGCACTGTACGTGGATATTGGTCGTCAACAGATATCCGTGGTCAGAAATATTTTTTTATTCCATATGGTAATATTCTGATGAGTGTCAGATATTCCTCTGCTGATAATCGTTTCAATGTGCGATGTGTGCGATAAACGTGTGATGTCACGGAAGTAAAGTTTACCGGCACTTGTTGGTTGAATTTGCCAATAAAGGCGACTGTCATATTGTTTTTGTACCAAAATATCGATTTCGGATATTGGGTGGAGCAGTTTAGGATGGATCGGGTGACAGGCGGGGAAATAGGCATCAATCAAATCAGCTATACCTTACAACGCGGATAAAAGTATCGATGTCGTCGACGGTCGGACAATGTGGAAGATGACGGAGAATGACTACAAAACCCTCCAATGTGAAGGCGGGGTATAGGCGTTAAGGCGGCCATCTCTCCAGCGAGCCGGCTGACGCCGATACTCAGTCACACAGTCCGCTGCCGAAGATATTGCCGTTGACGTTGATGCCGGTGATGCGGCCGTTGCCGGCGCGTTCGATCACTTTTCCCCTGTAAGCGGTACCGTCGGGATAGGTGAGAGTGATGGTATTGCCCGAGACACGGTAATTGCCGCCGCTGTTGTTGCCCTGGTTGTTGGCGTAGGTGCCGCTGTCGCCTGCCGAGTAGGTTTCCGCCGAGGTAGTGAAATGTCCCGCGCCGTCGAAATAGACCCTGCCGCTGTGCGAATAGCCGCCGTTGTAGCTGCTGGAGTACGAACAGAGCGTACCTTGCAACATCGTGGTTTGCGAACCGCCGTTTTGTGCTTGAAGCGAAGGTGCCGTTTTCCTGACCGGCTTGAAGACGATGGTGCTGCCGTCGGGGAAGGTGATGGAGAGTCTGTCTTTTTGCAGACGGAAAGGGTAGTCGGCGTATCCGGTGTAGTCGTCGGGAACACGGATACGGTTGCCGACGATCATATAAGGCATACGTTCTCCGTCATACACCAGCTCGCTGTCGGAAAGAAATTCCAGAGAGATCCTTCCCTCCGCTCCGTTGTGAAGCCATACGCCTTTGAGTGCGGCGGCATGTACGAAGACGGAGATACTTATCAACAATACGAGAAGATGTGCGAACGTTTTCATAATCCTTCCTTTTTTACGCTTTTGTATAGT
The DNA here is from genome assembly GCA_027083665.1 of Helicobacteraceae bacterium. Taxonomy (GTDB): domain Bacteria; phylum Campylobacterota; class Campylobacteria; order Campylobacterales; family Sulfurimonadaceae; genus Thiomicrolovo. Next base: position 816 of record JALWNV010000004.1, on the reverse strand, counting down.
ATATCATCGATTTTCTGCAGCGATACTTCAACCCGGGATGAAGCCGAAGCATTTCATGTGTTCGGATAAGGCGCTTTGGCTATAATTTTGTAAATTCAACACCCGGGGTCCGTTCAGTGCTGCACAGCGATATCGACGCTCTTATCAACAATAAAAACAAACTGTTGACGGAGATCTATTTCGATCTGCAGCGCCATTTTGAGGCGAAATACGGCAGCGACACGGTTGTGTTCATGGAGATCGGGACCTTCTTCGAGGTATACGAGGTCAACAACGACGAGCTGCAGGTGGGCAAGGCCAAGGAGATGGCCGAGCTGCTCAATATCCAGCTGACGAAAAAGAACAAGAACATCGCCGAAAACTCGGTGAAAAACCCTCTGCTCGCCGGTGTGCCCGCCGTTTCGTTCGAGCGCTACCTCGGCCGGATGATCGAACAGCAGCGCTATACCATCGTCATCATCCGCCAAAAGGGGGTGCCTCCCAGGGTCAGCCGCTACCTCGGGCAGATTATCTCGCCGGGAACGAATTTCGACCACACCGTCGATCACGAGGACAACTACATCGTCTCGCTGCTTATCGACCGCCATCGCGGGATCTATACCGTAGGCTACGCCGCCGTCGACGTTACGACGGGAAAGACATGGCTGTACGAGACCTACGGCACCAGCGAGGACCCGACCTATGCGCTTGACGAGATCTTCAACCTGCTCAACATCTACCGCACGACGGAAGTGGTTCTGACCTTCCTCGAAGGCGTCGAAAACCAAAAAGAGGTGATGCGCTACCTCGAGATCAGCGAGCATTACGCCTACAGCG
>JALWNV010000003.1 GCA_027083665.1 Helicobacteraceae bacterium | reverse complement strand
AAAGGGTACTGCTTGATGATATGCAGGTCGTACCGTCCCGAACGGATTTGCTCGACGATAAAGCGTTTGACGAAATTGACGGAGACGGCTCCGACTTTTGTCAGGGTTTCGAGAAGATTCTCTTCCTTGACACCGACTTTGAGCAGACGGTCGATCTGTGTTTGAGAGATGTGCTTCTTTTCAAGTAAATCCTGGGTGACTCTATCCACTCAAACTCCTTTCGCTAACGGTAGATATGACGTTTTGTCATTATTGTATCATAATATTCTTCAATGATTATGACGGGAATGCCGCTGCGGTAGCGAAGAGAGAGCCGGTAGGAGCGGCGCGGATTTTCGCTGTCGGTCAGTGTCAGCGGATTCTTTTTGCCCAGTTGTTCCGAACGCCCGGCAAGATCGAAGACTTTCGAGAGAACATAGTCCGTACCGGGCAAAACGAGACCGGAGATCGGTGTACGGTTTTCGAGTGCCTGAATCAGAAGGTTTTTCTGCATCAGCATCACGGAAAAATAGGCGGCGTTTTTACGGGCGCTCCTGGAGTGCTTGAGCATGATAATCGGCAGGGCGAGCCGGTCGATTTTATCCGCTTTCAGACACGCGAAAGCATAAAGCGATATGAACTTTTCGTCTTTTTTGTTGGCGGCAAGCTCTTTGACACCTTCATTGCAGGCACGCAGGTAGTCGCCGTTTTGATACAGGTCGTAAATCCGGCTTTGTACGGATGCCTGCAAGGTGTAAATGCACAAAAGCGAGAACAGTAAAAGTCTCAGCATCATTCGAACGTTCCGCTTTCCATCTGTTCAAGTGTGATTCGTGCCTTGACGGAGCCGCTTTCGGACTGGTAGGTCCTGAGTGTCTTGATCGCCATCTCTTTTTGGTCGAGCTTGTAGAGCGATTTGGCGAAAATCAGCCAGGAGTCTTCGATATCGCTGTCGAGTTCATTGGTGATCAGTGCATAATTGTAGGCTTTTTGATAGTTACCGATAGCATAATAGCGTTTGGCGACAAACAGGCTCAGCGCGGGGTTTTTATTTTTTTTGAAGCGGGCGATGACATCCTGGATATCTTTCATGTCGCTTTCACGCTGGATGGTAAGTACCGGTTTTTTCGCCGGTTTTGTCTCAAGCCGGTTCTTTTCCGGTTCGGCCGAAGCGACTGTTCGGTCTTGTCTATCCGTTTCGATCTTTGTGCGATGCAAAGAGGGCAGAGATGTTTCGGCTTCGGTGCGCGTGGGCGCTTTTGTCTGCTTGTCGTCCGTTCCGGCTGTTTTCGCAGGGGGTGCCGGTTTTTCAGCGGGTGAAGCGGCATTGTCCTGGAAATAGTAGTCCATGACGTCGGCTTCGAAGTCCTCCATGAATTCCATGGAAGGCTGTAACTTCGTCGGTGCGGTTTTCGGCGGGGGTGCGCTGTCGGTATGGACGGTCGTTTGAACCGACACGGCAGGAGTCTGTCCTTTCTGCGATGCGGGTGAGGGAGCGGCGGGAGCGGGGCGCTCACCGGCGACGGCAATCGTGACCGGAGGTTCTGACGACAAAGCGGCAGCCGAAGAGGTTTCGCTGCGGGCCGCGGCAGTCTGTTCGGGCGTGCTTTCTTCATGGACGCGGTAGGCATAATAGAGCCCCGCACCCGTCATGAGGAGCACTGCGGTGACAAAGAGGTAAAACGGGGTCTTTTTTCGGTGCCGGTATCGTTTCCAGCGCTTTTCGAGCTCGGGAACGTTAAGCATCGATAAATCCTGTCTGGATTGCCGCCATTTCGATCAGTTTCGGTTCGATTTCGCTGTAGTTGATTTTTGTCGGCTGATTCTCCTCATACCACGAAGCGATACTGAAAAGAACGAAAAGCAGCTTGTTGGTGTCTCGGTAGTCGCCGTACGC
>JALWNV010000002.1 GCA_027083665.1 Helicobacteraceae bacterium | reverse complement strand
ATTCAAACTGGTCGATGTACGCGAACATATGGAGTGGCAGATGGGGCATATCAAGGGTACCGACATGCTGATACCCACCAGCAGCTTCTTCGACACGCTTGAAAAGAGCCGTCTGGGCAAAGACGAAAAGATCATCGTCTACTGCCATGTCGGCAGCCGAAGCGCGCATTGCCAGCGTATCCTGAACGATATGGGCTATGTGAACGTCGGAAACCTTACCTACGGTATCGTCGCTTACGGCGGCGAACTCGAACGATAAACTCAAAAGGAAATTTATGAAAGTATTACTGATAAAAGATGTTAAAAGTCTCGGAAAAACCGGCGAGATCAAGGAGGTCAAAGACGGCTACGGCAAAAACTTCCTGATCAAAAAAGGCTTTGCGAAACACGCCACACCGGAAGTGATCGCCCAGTGGGAGGAGGAGCAACGACGGAAAGCCGAAGCCGAAGCCAAAGAGATCGCCGAACTCACGGCACTGAAAGAACGGCTGCAGGAGCTCGAAGTCACCATCGCGAAGAAGCTCGGCAATACCGGCCATCTTTTCGGTGCCGTCACCAAAGAAGATATCGCCGCGGCACTCAAAAACGGGCACGGTATCGAGATCGACAAAAAGCAGATTGAAATCAAGCAGCCTATCAAAATGACGGGCAAACATGATGTCGACCTGAAACTCGGCCACGGCATCCACGCGACTCTGCATCTCGATATCGTACCCGAATAATGTTCGACGCAACTACGATACTCGCATACAAAGCGGACGGCAAAGCTGTCATCGGCGGTGACGGGCAGGTAACGTTCGGCCAAACAGTACTCAAAAACAACGCAACCAAGATCCGGAAGCTTCATCAGGGGCAGATCCTCGCCGGCTTTGCCGGTTCGACGGCGGATGCGTTCAACCTGTTCGATATGTTTGAAGAGTTTCTCGCCACACGAAAAGGCGATATCGTCAAAGCCGTCATCGACTTCTCCAAAGCCTGGCGCAAGGACAAGGTGCTGCGGCGTCTCGAGGCGATGATGATCGTCCTCAATACCGATCACATCTTCATCCTCACTGGCAACGGCGACGTCGTCGAACCCGAAGACGGGGAGATCGCTTCCATCGGCAGCGGCGGCAACTACGCTATCGCCAGCGCGCGCGCCCTGAAAAAACATGCGCAGATGGACCCCGAGAGCCTCGTAAGAGAAAGCCTGCACATCGCGGCGGATCTGTGCATCTACACCAATCACGAGATCAAGACCCTTACCCTCGAAAAGGCGGATACATGAACATGACCCCCAAGGAGATCGTCAGCTATCTCGACGAATACATCATCGGCCAGCGGGAAGCCAAACGGACCATCGCACTCGCGCTTCGCACCCGCTACCGCCGGATGCGGCTTGAAGGCGAAATGCAGCAGGAGATCATGCCCAAGAACATCCTCATGATCGGCTCGACCGGTGTCGGAAAAACGGAAATTTCCCGCCGACTGGCCAAAATGATGCGTGTACCCTTTATCAAGGTCGAAGCGAGCAAATTCACCGAAGTCGGTTTCGTCGGCCGTGATGTGGAGTCGATGGTCCGCGATCTCGTACTCACTTCCATCGCCCTTGTGAAAGAAGAGCACAAAGCAGCCAACGAAGACGCGATAAAAGAGTATGTGCTCAACAAAATTGTCGACAAGCTCCTGCCCCCGCTGCCGCCGCTTTCGAACGAATCGAAAAAAGCCGAATATGCCGCTTCGAGAGAGCGCATGCGCGAACGGGTCATCAACGGTGAGATGGACGACAAAGTAATCGAGATCGAAATGCCGAAAAGCTCCATGGAGTTCAACGATACCGGTATGCCGCCGGAGATGGCGCAGATGCAGGAATCCCTTTCCAGACTCTTTTCCACCC
>JALWNV010000001.1:1306-1881 GCA_027083665.1 Helicobacteraceae bacterium | reverse complement strand
AAAAAGCGGCACAGGATCTCGATATGATCCGTACGGGTACGACCGACGTACACCTGGAAGTTCTCGGGTTCGCGGGCAAAGGAGAAACGTCGATCCCGAGCGCCGCCGGACTGCAACAAGGCCCCAGCGAGAAAGTCGTCTCCTCTTTTTATGTGCAGATCGCCTCTTTCCGCCGTTTCGAAGGGGCTGCCGCCACGCAGGAAAAATACGATAACTTCCAGGGCTATCATACAATCATCAAAGATACTGAGTATAATAATAAACGACTTTTCCGCATTTGGCTCGGAAAATTCAAAAGCGAGGCCGAAGCGCGCGACTTTATCGCCCGTTCGCCGTTCGAACACGCATTTATCGTAAGGGAGTAGCATGATCGTCAAGGAACGCAATACCAAAGAGACGCAGATCAGGGTCGAACTCGAACTCTACGGCGAGGGCCGAAGCCGCATCGATACGGGTGTCGGCTTTTTCGATCATATGATCGAATCGTTCGCCAAACATGCTCTGATCGACCTGACGGTCACCTGCAAAGGCGACACCCATATCGACGACCATCACAGCGTCGAGGATGTCGGCAT
>JALWNV010000001.1:0-1296 GCA_027083665.1 Helicobacteraceae bacterium | reverse complement strand
CCCTTGCCGAAGCCGTCTACCCGGTCGAAAAAGTCGAGCGGTTCGGCAACGCCGTCGTCGTGATGGACGAAGCGAGCGTCAGCTGCGATATCGATCTGAGCAACCGCCCGTATCTGTATTACGACGTCACCGTCGACGGCAAAGTCGGCAGCTTCGACACGGAACTCGCCGAAGAGTTCTTTCGCGCGCTGGTGTTCAATACACGAATCTGTGCACATATTGTCATGCAGCGGGGAAGAAACCGCCACCATATCGTCGAAGCGGCGTTCAAAGCTTTCGCCGTGGCGCTTCGCCGTGCGGTAACGCCCAACGAGCGTATCGCGGTTCCCAGCACCAAAGGCGTGCTGTGACCCGACTGATCGTGCTCGACGTCGACGGCTGTCTGACCGACGGCCGGATCATTTACGGCGAAAGCGGCGAGGAGGTCAAGGCGTTCAATGTCAAAGACGGTCTGGCGATCAAAAGCTGGATGAATCTCGGATACGAGTGCGCCATCATCACCGGCCGCCGCTCCGGGATCGTCAAACGCCGTGCGGACGAACTGGGGATCACGCACCTTTACCAGGGAGTCAGAGACAAAGGCGCGCGCCTGAGAACGCTTTGCGGGGATCTCGGGATTTCGCTTGATGAGACCGCGGCGATCGGTGACGACCTCAACGACCTGAAGATGCTGGAGCTCGCCGGCCGTTCGTTCACCCCGGCGGACGGTTCGCATTTTGTCCGTTCCCGTGTCGGCCGTGTCTTGCAGCGCAGAGGCGGTGAGGCCGCGGTCCGGGAGATGATCGAGATTCTGATCCGCGGCAACGGTGACGAAACGCGTTTTCTGGCGCAGTGGCAATGAACGTTACCCCGTTTTACCTTTTTATCGGTATCGTTTTGCTGAGCGTGTTCGCTTTTTTCAAGCCTCAGAAGGTGCAGATCGAAGTCCCGAAAGAGTTGGCGCAAATCGAACTGGGCGATTTTATCGTTCATGAAATCAACCCCGAAGGGGTCAAGACCATTTTTGTCGGTTCGCATGCCCGGCGCTTCGAAGATCGCTATGTCGTCAACGATATCAATCTCACGGACCGTACCGAAGGGCATGTGGAAAACATGAGGGCCGATTTCGGGATTTACAAAGATCCCCTCATCACGCTCAAAGACCATATCCGGTTTACCCGGGACGACGGCCTCGTATTCGAATCGGACCGGGCGAAATACAACCTCGACCGCAGTGCGGTTCACGTTCCGGGAAAATTCGTCATGTGGCAAAAAAGCGACCGTGTCATCGGCCACGATCTTGAATATAACAGCAAA